>CAYFXP010000321.1:0-1991 GCA_964346935.1 uncultured Syntrophobacterales bacterium | reverse complement strand
GTATAGATCATCGCGGCGTAGATGATTGCTGAGACAATTCCCGGTATAAAGCCGGCGATAAGCAGGGCGCCGATGGACTGTTCGGTGATGATCCCGTAGATGACGAGGATAACGCTGGGTGGTATGAGGGAGGCAAGGGTTCCACTTGCAGCCACCACACCCGCCGCCAACCTGGGGTGGTAACCATATTTCTTCATCTCCGGAATAGCTACTCTCCCCATGATGGCCGCTGAGGCAGTGCTCGCACCCGTACAGGCCGCAAAACCCGCACAGCCAAACACGGTTGCAATGGCTAGCCCTCCGGGAAAATGCCCGATCCACTGCCGGGCCGTAAAGAAGATGTCATCGGTCGGACCCGCGTAGAAGGCATAGTACCCCATGATGATAAAAAGCGGAATCACGCTTAGGGAATAGTGGGCCACGATTCCGTGAGCAAGAAATCCAATCGCTTTTCCCGCTACCACCATATCCTTCATGATCCATAATCCCACGAATCCCACTAGAGCTGTGGCGAAGGCTATCCGCATCCCCAGGAGTATCAGCACGAAAATTGCACCCAGACCGAGCAAACCCATTGTCAGTGGATCCATGATGTCTCCTTATGGTTAACCCAAATGCCTCATCTCACCGCCAACGATTAACTGAGCCACATGTTGAACGAGCTCAATAACGAAACGAATGCAGAGAAATAGACTCCCTATCGGAATGGCGAGTTTGGACGGCCAGGTGGGCCAGTTGATGTAAGGAGTAACGTCGCCCACCTGAAAGGAAAACAGCGCAAATTTAAATGTATAGATGAGGATAAATAGATATACGAACAGGGAGAGTGTGGCGGTAATAACCTCGGCCATATGGTAGGCCCGGCCCTTCAGTACGCGTGTCACAAAGAGCTCCATCCTCACATGGCCATCAACCCTCTCCGTATAGGCAATACCAAAAAATACAACGCCCGCCATGATCAATTCCACAATCTCCACATGTCCGGGAATGGGAAAATTGAACAAATACCGGCCAATAATTTCAGTGCTCGCAAAGAACATGAGAAACATAATGATAAACACAGAAGCCAGGTTCAGCCAGTCCTCTATACGGCTCAGGAATCCCTCTATTGTCCGAAAGAGAGGGGACCTCTTCCAGACAGGGATCTGATCCTTACTCACACGAGCATCTTCTTCCATAAGACATTTTACCTCCAAGCATAATCACATTGTGCTGCCATCTCTAATCTTGGGCGACTATAGTAAGATAATTCTGTCATGTCAACTCATTTCTGGATATTGGCCCTCCGACATCAATCTTCCCGTTTCCTTTTGCAGACGCGTTATATCAGCCAACTGTCTACAAGAATCTAGGGACTGCAGCCCTGCAGTGTTAGCCTTTCTGAGGGAATTTTCTTCGTGAATGAGAAGATGATAATTGAGCCTAATTGGAATGGGTAAATGATGTGATGGGGCTCTCCGTCTTATTTCTCAAGAAAAACGCTGGGGGAATGGAGGATTCCCCCAGCGGGCATTAAGACTTTAATAGCCAATAAGCTTCTTTCTTTTTTTCAGGTAATAGTTGTAAACATCCCTTCCGGGCAGGCCTTCTTTTTCCCTTGCCTTTACCCATGCTTCATAGAAATCCTCAGCCGTCGCGACTAACTTATCCCGTTCTGACTTCGGGAAATCAATGAATTCCAACTTCTGCTTAAAGATGGGCATCCATTTGTCATCCGCCTTTTTATATTCGGCAGCCCACACCCTGGGGGATTTCTTGTACCATTCCCTATGGTATTTCTTAAATTTTTTGGGCAGGGCGTCCCAGGCATCTTTATTTGCAATATAGGGACAGTTCATGGTTCCTAAGGAGATAGGGACGGTGACGTATTTGGAAACTTCATGGACCTTATAGGCTCCGTACGCATATGTCCATGGGAATCCAACCAGGTCTATGGTACCCCTTGAGAGGGATTCATAGACCTCGGGAGCCGGAACCAGGGTAGGCACTGC
>CAYFXP010000320.1:0-5272 GCA_964346935.1 uncultured Syntrophobacterales bacterium | reverse complement strand
AGGCTGAACACCTCCTATATCGACCTCTATCTCTGGCACATGATCACCGTATTGGATCATCTTTATGATGAGGCCGTTCGGGACTGGGTTGAAGGGATGAAAAGCGAGGGAAGGATTCGGTACTTCGGATTCAGTACCCATCAGAACATGGAGGAATGCATGATTACGGCCGCCAAGCTTGGCGGGATCGATGGTATTCAGACGTCCTATAACTTCCGGCTCATGCACACCGGTCGCATGAAAAAGGCGGTGGACGCCTGCGTAAACGCCGGGATTGGATTGACCGCCATGAAGACGGCAAGCCCCGGCGTCATAGGGCGTGTGCGGCAGGCTCCCGGGTTGACGGAGAGGGATAAGGAATTGTTATCAAAGCACACCCGGCATTTCCTCGAAAAAGGTTTCACCCACATCCAGGCCAGATTGATGGCGGTCTGGCAGAATCCTCACGTTGCCAGCATCGTTTCTTATATGCCCAACATGACGATTCTGAAGGAAAATGTGGATGCCGCTCTGAACTGGAGAAAGCTCTCCCGGCGAGACATGGACGTGCTGGCGCAGTATGCCCGCGAAACCGCTTCCCAATACTGCGCGGGTTGCGCGGCTATTTGTGAACCGGCCGTGGAGGGTAATGTTCCAATCAGTGACGTGATGCGCTACCTCATGTACTACCATGGGTATGGGGATCGTGATAGGGCGAGATCTCTCTTCAGCGGACTACCGTTGGATACGCAAAGACGAATTGCCAGGGCGGACTACGCAGCCGCGGAGCGAAGGTGTCCCCAGAGAATGCCCATCGGGAGGCTCATGCGGAAAGCTGCCGGCGAATTGGCATAAAGGTATTGTCAAGGATGAAGACCTCTCCCCTCCCTCTGGGCAGGGTCAGAAATGGGTCCGGTTTATTGAAGTCAAGGTCGGATATGATGCATCGAATAATAGTCTATCCCGTTTCTTGATCTGAAGATGATCTTCCCCTCTTCCAAGAGAATGCTTAAATGGCCTAATATTTCAGAGACTCCCAGGAAGACCTCGAAGAATTCCGTATCCGGAAACAATGCCCTGGAGATATCATAGGCCGTCTGCTCACCTCGGGATAGAATCGATGACACCTGTACGAGCCGTTGTTCATGGTGGCCGAGAATCTTCTCCAGGAGACCTTTGAAATCTTCAATCGGCTCCCCGTGGCCTGGCAGGACGAGGGAGACCTCCAGATGGTCAATCTTCCTTATGGAATCCAAGTACTGCTTGAGGCTGGCATTTTGAGGCCCCGCTCCTCCTGGCAAGGGATTGATGATCGGGTTGGGGGTGATTTCCTTCAAGAGATGGTCACCACTGATCAAAATGCCCTGTGCTTCCAGGTAGAAACACAGTAATCCAGGGCTGTGCCCGGGACAATGGATAGGCCGCAAGACCATGGTATCAAAACGAATCTCATCACCCTCGTGAATAAAGTGCACATCGTCCAGGGGTTCTCCCCATTGTTGGGCCGATTCCATATAATTGATGATTTTATGCACCGAGCCCTCAGGCGTCCCATTTTGCAAGAGCACGGATGCAACGTGCCTCCTGAATTGGGCAGTCGATTGGATCCTTCTATGTTCCTCCACATGGATATAGACCTCGGCACCTGATAGAACGGAGATCCTCTTCGCCTGGCCGTAATGGTCGAGGTGACCGTGAGTTATGAGAATCCTCTTGATATCCTCAATTCCATACCCCAGCCTTCCAAGGGAATCCTTGAGGACTTGAAAGGAGGTATCCGTTTTCACACCCGTATCGATGAGGGTTACCGGCTCATCATCGACCACATACACGTTCGTTGTCTTCAGGGGAAAGGGGACGGGCAGCTCTATTGTGTGAATCTTCTGATTGGTTCCCTTTATGGTTGAGTTCTTTGAGTCCATTTCTTCTCGTACTTGTATACCAGCTTCCGCGAATCATCACAAGGCCTCCTTGACCGCCTTCAGAGGCCTACACAAATCAACCGTTTCCGTGAAATTTCAGGTACTTGAGAAGGATGATGCACCCGATAAGCAAAAGACCCACCAGTACGAATCCCAGATAGAATAAACCGTGGTCCCCTAAGAAACCGATTCCCGCCGGGATAGCACCGGCTGCTAAGATATAGGCTGCGGCCATGGTGAGGGAAACCGCGACGTTTCTGAGCTGGGGGGGCCCAATTTTTGATACGGCCGCCAGACCTGCCGGGAAAAAGGAGCTGGCCAATACGGGCTGCAAAAACAGAGGGGTGAAAATCCACCTCCGGTGGAGCAAACCCAGGAGCATGGTTGCCATTCCACAGGCGAGAAATACTGCTCCCAGGATTCGCCGGGGGCCAAGTCGATCCGTCGCCCATCCCGCAAGAAAAATAACCCCCAGCGCTGCAATCCGGGAAAGCCCAACGAGGGTGTTAGCCTGGGCACGCTCCATTCCCTCCTCGGTTACCAGATACAGGGGAAGCATGGTATAAACCCCGAGGCTTGCGCCAACGCCCATGCTGAAAAATACCACCATAATCCAGAAAGAGGGAATGGTGAGAAGAGCTCGAAGGTTTTTTGGACCGGGTGGTTCTCCGGGAAATGCACCGCCTCTCCCGAAGCGTATGAAGGCCGCCCCGGCAATGACCGCAGCTCCTCCAAGCACCGCCGCGACCCCCCGCCAGGAAAACCATATCATAAGTCCCTCCGCCAGCAGTGGGGCCGTTATAAAGGCCAGGATGGGGGCGAGTTCATGGATGGCTATGGCCTTTCCCCAGTCCCTGGAGGTCACCATATCCGTGAGGGTGGCAATGCCCGACGGGAGATAAAGGCCTGCCGATAAACCGAGCATGAACAATGCCGATCGGATCAACCAGATGATATGGCTGAGGGAAACAGCGAGGAGCGATCCGCCTAAGGCCACCGATGAGAGAATAATCGTCCATCTGTGGGTGAGATGGTGTGAGATGAACCCGGACCCCAAAAGCCCAGGAAAAAAGCCCAGGGAAATACAGAAGAAGAGGTAGCCCGCCTCGGCGTGCCCGATGTTCAGCTCGCCCTCGATCGGCGGCATCAGGGGCGACAGGATTATTCTGGAAAGGAAGTTAAGATAGGCGATCGCCGTCAGATAGAGAATGAACGGCACAATAGCCCGAAATGGAATCTCGTTCCGCATCCCTTCGCCCGCGATGTTTCAAGCCTACCGACAGCCATCGATCTTACCATTTTTCCCCTTTCAAACTCCAGGTAATAGAACCAACTAAACTGAATCTTTCTTTGATCGGATAAGAGACACCGCTTGAGTAGAATTCTAAATGAGGGCAAAAGGAGCATGGAGAACAGCGAACGTCTCCAACCCATCGGCCCTTAACCCTTAAGCACAACTACAGCACTGCAACACCGCAGCACCATCTTGCCTCTAACCTTCAGCCTCTCAACCTCAAGCTCAACCTCAACCTGTCCTTATTGCTGCTTACTCCTTAGTGCCTACTTCCTACTCCTTTCCCCCCTAACCTCAACCTTAACCTGCCGAGGGCACGAGGCTAGCCAACCAATCAGACCAATTGAACTGCATCATTCACCGTCACTCATTGACTATTCTTATTTTTTCCCATACATTAAGAGCCTGGTTAGAAATGAAGGCGGTCTACGACTATGAAACAGACACGCTAACCGTGATCTTCTTCGAAGCTCCAATAGCAAAAAGCGGTGAGAACAGGATTTGCATCATTCTGGACGATGATTTCGGATAAGCCCTCAACAAATATTCCGACCAGAGACCGTGATCAAACCCGACCGATTTCTGTTGTCAACGGTCTGGGCTTTGATTCGGAAAAGGCCTGTCGGGCGATGCAGGAAGTAAAGGCCCTTCTCGACCCCTATCGAAAATACATTCACAGCCTCGTCCTCTTTGGAAGTTATGCAATGGGACATGCCACAAGGTTCTCCGATGTGGATTTCCTCGTACTTTTGAAAAACGGAAAGAAGGTGCACCGGCTTTCTCGGCTCCTTTCTGGTATTGAGTGGGGACATCGAGCCGTGCTTGAGACTGAAACCTCGGGGGGAATTCAGTTTGTGCCATTTGATGAAAGAGGCATCGAACGCCTTTTCGAGCTTTCGACGCCACTCGTTCACGGGGCTTGTCATGGATTGATCATTTGGGACGATGGGTGGTTCAAAACGCTACTGCGCAGGCCATATCCCAAATGGCCCACTCGACAAGCTTCGCTCGAAGCGTTTACTAAATGGATCATTTGGCAGTACTATCGAAGTGCTTTCGATGTAAAAAAGGAGATTTTGGTGGATCACGGTCCAGACGGAATATGTACAGAAAGGGGTAAGTGTATGGGGCACCTCAGTGGGGACATGTTGGCAAGAGTGCTTTCCAGGATGCTTTACGTGACCCTACCTGAAAGAGGCTTCCTACCGCTCTCTAAGCGAGAGGCAACAGCGATGGCAGTGGAAGCTTATGGCCGTGTGGCGTGGCGGCCAGTGGCCGTGGCAATGGCTATTCTAAGAAGGTAGCGAGCCATTTCCCAACGGGAATACAGTGTAATGTTTCCGTTTGCCAGGAACCTGTTTCGGGAATGCATCAGAGTTTGCGGAACCCGTAACCCTAGGGTGGTTGAGGCTCTGAGGCGTAACGCTGAGATACGCAGACATCTTCGCAAAATCGAGCGGGCTCCTGACAATAATAATTAAGTAGCCTGTATGTCTCACATTTCCCATGAGAAGGGAGGTCGCTATGGAATATCTCCCGGTCACGGTGGACAAAAGCCACCTGATCACGATCGGAGAGAGGCTCTATTCGGAAAGTATCGAGCTCATCAGGGAGTTGGTCAATAACGCCTATGATGCCGATGCCACCCTGGTTGATATCGGGATCACCAAGGAATTCATCGAGGTCAGGGACGACGGAACCGGCATGGATAGGGAAGGGCTGAAACAGTATTTCAATATCGGTTCCCCGGAAAAGATCCTCAAGGGCAGGTCCCCCCTATTCAACAGGGATCGTATCGGACAGTTCGGCATCGGAAAATTTGCCTGTTTTAATGCTTGCGCGTGCATCGAGGTCTACACCCAAAAGGACGATTTTGCGGCTAAGGTTACCTTTGATAAAGCGGAATGGGAGAAGGTGGAGGATCAGTGGAACCTTCCTCTCCAGATCCTGGCACCGGATAAAGAAAGGGGTGACGGCACCACAGTCACCCTCCTTCGACTGACAAGGGAGTTCGAGCCCGAGGACGTGATTCGAAGGATTGTAGAGGGGACGCCACTAAAGGCCCCGGATTTCACTG
>CAYFXP010000319.1:0-1905 GCA_964346935.1 uncultured Syntrophobacterales bacterium | reverse complement strand
CAAGCATTGCCTACCAGGAGCTCTCATCTTTGCGGAACGAGATAAGGCTCTCGCGATGCGAAGGAAACAAGTAACTGAAAAGGCTAGAAACCCCGAGTTCAAGGTTAGAGGATACTGGGTAGGGAGGTAGGCACATGTATGGGTGGAGAGGCGCCGTTCTAAGAGTAGATCTTTCGTCAGGGAAGATAGATAAAGAGAAACTTCCCGAGGATATGGCTCGGGATTATCTTGGAGGAAGGGGATTCAACATTAGGACACTTTACAAGGAAGTGGGGCCAGGGGTGGAGCCTCTTAGCCCCCAGAATGTCCTCGTATTTGGCACCGGTCCCCTCAACGGTACTCCTCTGGGATGTGGAAGGATGACTGTAACCAACAAGTCTCCCCAGACAAGTTTTTTTGTGGAAGGCAACAACGGGGGATTTTTTGCCCCCGAGCTAAAATTCGCCGGGTATGATATGATTGTCATTCGGGGAAAGGCCCAGAAGCCTGTTTACCTTTGGATTAAAGATGAGAAGATAGAAATCAGAGATGCCTCTCATATCTGGGGCAAGACAACCTGGGAGACGGACCGGATTATCAAGGAAGAATTGGGCGATCCGGACGTCC
The DNA here is from genome assembly GCA_964346935.1 of uncultured Syntrophobacterales bacterium. Taxonomy (GTDB): domain Bacteria; phylum Desulfobacterota; class BSN033; order WVXP01. The sequence goes on along the minus strand of CAYFXP010000319.1, from coordinate 1,299 downwards.
AGTTAAGGTATATCGGGCCTGCGGGAGAGAATCTGGTCAACACCTCCATCATTTTGGGCAATCGTGCCCGGGCGGGAGGCAGAGGCGGAGCTGCCGCGGTGATGGGTTCCAAGAATCTCAAAGCGATTGCCGTGAGGGGGTCGGGAGGTGTGAAAATTGCCCATCCTGCCCAGTTTCAGCAGGCACTTTTAGAAATATGGGAAGATCTGGACCCAGATGAATCCAGAGATCCTTTCACCCGGATTTGGGGCCTTTATGGAAGCCCTATTGTTCTTCGGATTCAACAGGAGTATGGCACCCTGGCCACTAACAATGGTCAGGAAGGTGTGTTTGATAAGGTAATGGACATCTCTGGCGAGGAGTTCCTCAGGAGCTATGTCATTAAGGCGAAGGCGTGTTTCTGTTGCCAGTCGCCCGCCTGTAGTCACTGGTGTGAGGTAAAAGAAGGCCCGTATGCGGGTACGAGAACGGAGGGAATCCAGGCAGGTTCAACCGAAGCTCTGGGGAGTTACTGTGGCGTGAGCTACCTTCCGGCCATCATCAAAGGTCATGCCCTGTGCAATGAGCTGGGAGTTGGGATGTTCTCCACCGGGACTACTATTGCTTGGGCCATGGAAGCCGTTGAAAAGGGCATAATCTCAAGAAAGGACACGGATGGGCTGGAGTTGAGGTTTGGTAACTATGAGGCTATGCTTGAGCTCATAAGAAGGATAGCCTACCGGGACGGCTTTGGAGACCTGCTTGCGGATGGTGTGAGGACGGCATCCGAGAAGATAGGCGGGGGATCTCAGGATTTCGCTCTTCACGCCAAGGGACTGGAATATACCGCCATCGAACCCCGCAGCTGTCATGTCGCTGCCCTGATGCATGCGGTCAATGATCAAGGGTCCGATCACACTCGAGCGTATCCTCCCTATCCGCCCTCGTCGGAAGCTGTTCCGGAGGAGATACTAAAAGACTTGCCCTTTGACCTGAAGAAGGCGTCCGACGATTCCATACCGGATGAGAAGGGAAAGTTCCTCAAATGGCTGTTTGATTCCCGGGCTGCTCTTAACTGTCTTGAGTTTTGCCTGTTTAATTCCCGGGCCAGGACTTTCGCTGACTTCAGGCCTTTTGCCAGAGCTGTGACGGCCGCTACCGGCATGAGATTCACTGCTGATGATCTCATGGAAATAGGTGAGCGGGTCATAAACTTAGAACGGTCGTTCAATGTACGGGAGGGAGCCGGAAGGAAGGATGACACGTTGGCAAGACGATACCTGCAGGAACCTTTCTCAAAGGGCGGGAAAGCTGGTTTTA
>CAYFXP010000318.1:0-4652 GCA_964346935.1 uncultured Syntrophobacterales bacterium | reverse complement strand
CGTAACTCTTACCAGGGTCATCATGGCGAAAGATTCTGCTTCCGACGCACGCGTAATCCATGTTCAATAATTTCAGCCTTTGAATATTGTCCAGCGCCACTCCCCCGTCGATCCCAATGACCGTAGATGGGAATCGATAGCGGAATTCCCTCACCTTTTCGAGGATTTCTTCGACGAAAGGGCTTCCGTAAAAACCGGGATGCACGGACAAGAAGAGAACCGAATCAATGTGGGGGACAAGGTCCTCGAATTGAGAGACCACCGTCTCCGGGTTAATGGCCAGCCCCACAGCCAATCCCAAATCCCGCAAGGCCGAGACGATGGATTCGGGGTGAGGGTCTGCCTCCCAGTGGAAGATGACTCTCTTAAGCCCCTCCTTATTCAGGGAGGAAAGGTAGTCGATGGGGTCCTTAACCATCAGGTGGGCTTCCCAACCAATCCTTATTTCAATCTCCGCCAGATCTTCCGGGGTAATGCTCTTGGAGGGGACGAAATCACCATCCATAAAATCGATTTGAACGAAATCGGTGAAGGTCTCCGCTTGGGCAAGCATCCGCTTGAAGTCTTGTGGCTTGTCGGTGAGAATTGCCGGCACGATCCTCATCCTTCTCTCTCCTCGAAAATGAGCTCGCAGTAGGGGGCACCTTCGGTCATCAATTTGGTGAAGTAGGACTTGATCTTCGGATTGATGATTCTGGCCGCCTCCTCCTCAAAGGTGCCCAGAGCCCGGCAGAAAGAGGGGGGAATATCCAGCTCCGGAAACCACAGACAGGGTGGATGGAGGCGATAGGCCACCTTTTTTGGAGACTCCTCGACAAGCTCGGCCCTATATCCAATAATATCCCCCGTGGCCAATTTGAAATAGCTGGCCAATGACCACGGGTCATTTCCCTCGATTCCAAATCCCTTCATCCCTGGCCCAACGTATTTCCGGGCATTTTCGGCCATAAAATTCGATAAAATCCGGCGGGTCTTTTCCTCTCCCAACTCCCGATGGAGGATTTTAACCAACGCGCCAAAGTAACTCCAACCGGTCTTACTTGCCGCCTTTATCCTCCTCAGCTCCGGCCATTCCCCTGCCGATAACTCGGGCGATTTTCTCCTCATGTTTCCCTCCTCGGTTTAAAGCCTCGAAAATATCGTTTATAGAGGTGTGCTCTTCAGCATATGACAATACTACGGTATCTTAACCATTTCCATGAAATCCTTGTCAAGCAGGAACTTTGATGTCTCTGAAAAACTCGCTCTTCGCCCCTCAGAAATATTTTTTCGACATTCTCAGAGGATTCCCGCATCCCATTTTCATTATTCGGGGAATTGTTCGAGCATGACAATTAACGAAAAAATCTTTAATTCGCACTCAGAGCTCATTTTTCCAGTTTTTCAGAGATCTCACTATGAGATCTTACGAGCGGTCCTTCTCGAAAGACGATGCCTAAGGGTGCTTCTGGCGGGAATTGAGGTTGACAGTCTTGTTTTGCTGCGTGTTATATTTTAATAGTATACTTTGATGTTTCAACCGTAGACTGCATCCAGCAGAGAGTCCATGGAGCGCGATCACGTCTTTTTGAGGGCCTGTCGGAGGGAGCCTACCGAGCACACCCCGGTTTGGTTGATGCGGCAGGCCGGGCGCTTTATGGCCGAATACCGGAGCATCCGCGGCAAGGTCTCCTTCCTCGACCTGTGTAAATCCCCCGATTTGGCAGCCGAGGTTACCCTCCTTCCCGTCCAGAAGCTTGGAGTCGACGCGGCTATCATCTTCGGCGATATCCTCCTCCCCCTGGGGGGAATGGGGTTTCATCTGGAATTCCCCAAGGGTGGAGGTCCCGTAATTCGGGATCCCATTAGAGAGAGAGGGGATATTGAACGTCTCAGAATCATTGAGCCCGAGAAGGATGTTCCCTTCCTCTTGGAGGCTGTTGAAATTGTTCGCCGAGAGCTTGACGGGAGGGTTCCCCTCATCGGATTTGCAGGGGCCCCTTTCACCTTGGCGAGCTATCTCATCGAGGGGGGACGTTCGGTGGATTATTTTAAAACGAAGAGGTTGATGTTTGGAGCAAGCTCCTTATGGCATACCCTCATGGAAAAGCTGACGGAAGTTACCATCCGATACCTGAAGGCACAGGTCACTCGAGGGGCCCAGGCGCTTCAGTTGTTTGATTCATGGGCAGGTTGCTTAAGCCCTTGGGATTACGAGGCCCACGTGCTTTCCTATTCCAGGAGGGTCATCCGAGGAGTTAATAAGCATGTGCCCCTCATACACTTTTCGGTGGGGACGGGCGGTTTTCTCCACCTCATCAAGGAGGCGGGGGGAGATGTGATAGGCATCGACTGGCATACGGATTTGGGGCGAACATGGGAGCGTTTGGGCTATGATGTGGGCATCCAGGGAAACTTGGATCCCTCGGTGCTATTGGCTTCCCACGAGGTGATCGAGTTCCATGTCCGGAGGATCCTTGAGTCAGCGGGGAATAGGCCGGGTCATATCTTTAACTTGGGACACGGAGTGCTCCCGGAGACACGTGTGGAAAACGTCATCTTCATGGTAGAAACCGTCCATCGGTACAGCAGGAGATAAGGCGAGGTGGCTGGAGAACAGCGCTCCATCGCTGTGCTTCTTATGGCCTTTGGCGGGCCCACTTCAATGGAGGAAGTGGAGCCCTTTCTCCACAAGCTTTTGGGACGAGACGTTCCCGCCCAAAGGCTTCACGAAGCAGAGCATCGATATCGACTCATTGGAGGAGGTTCTCCCCTTCTGGAGATTACCCTTCGACAGGCCCGTGCCCTTGAGAATAGGTTAAATGCGCGAGATGGGGGGTTCAGAGTCTATATGGGAATGAGACATTGGCATCCCTTCATTGCCGAGGGCCTCGGGGACGTGCTCAAGGATGGAATTCATCGTGTCGTGGCCCTCAGCCTTGCCCCATATGAGTCCAGTGTGAGCACTGAGCCATACGTGCTGGAATTGCGACGGGCAATGGCCTCTTTGGGGGGAGAAATAGAAGTATCGATAGTGAAGGGTTGGCACACTCACCCCATTTTCCTTCAAGCCTTGGCCGAAAAGGTCCAAGAGGGGCTTCTCCAGTTCCCCATTGAGGTAAGCAAGAGGGTCCACGTGATCTTCAGCACCCATAGCCTTCCCAAAAGGGCCGCAGCCGGGGATCCCTACGTGGAGCAGATAAAGGCAACGATTCGAGGAGTCATGGAAATCACAGGCCCCCTCCCGTGGAGACTGGCTTTTCAGAGCGCGGGAGCTGACCGAGGTGACTGGCTGGAACCGCAAGTGGACACTGTCCTCCGTGAGCTGATGGGAGCGGGCCATGAGGAGGTCTTGATTGCGCCACTAGGGTTCGTGGCCGACAACGTGGAAACTCTCTACGATATCGATATATTGTACAAACAACAGGCCGAAGCGATGGGGATGTCATTCCAGCGGTCACCATGCCTGAATGACTCCGAGGGGTTCATTGAGGCCCTTTCATCAATTGTGCGTGAACACCTTGCCGATAAAAGGTGGACCTCTCATGAGGAGATGGGGGTGAGGAATTGAGACGAGCGGTCATCATCGGAGGGGGAATCTCTGGGCTCAGCGCCGCCTATTACCTTTGCCGAGAGGTTGCCAGGTCAGGAGACGATATTGAGGTAATCCTCATCGAAAAGGGGAAGCGGTTCGGGGGATGCATCGTAACGGAGAAAGTGGACGGCTTCGTCATTGAGGGCGGTCCCGACTGCTTTCTTTCCGAAAAACCATGGGCTCTGCAGCTCTGTGAAGACCTTGGTCTTGGGGATCGCCTCCTCTGCACCAATGAGGAAAACCGAAAGGTCTTCATCCTCTCCAACGGAAGGTTACACCAACTGCCGGAGGGCTTCATGCTCATGATCCCCACGAGTTTCACCTCTTTTCTGAAGAGTTCCCTCATTTCCCTTCCGGGAAAGTTGCGCATGGCTATGGACCTTTTTCTTCCCAGGAACCGATCCACTGAAGAGGAGAACCTCGCCCAGTTCGTACGGCGAAGGCTGGGAAACGAGGCCCTCGAGAAAATAGCCGAACCCCTGGTGGCCGGGATTCACGCCGGCACCCCCGAGACTATGAGCCTTAGGAGTACGTTTCCCCGGTTTATCCAGTTGGAAGAGGACCATCGGAGCCTCATCCTGGGAATGTTGGCCAGAAGGAGGATGGCCAGGAGATTCGCTCAGGGGCAAACCGGCCCGAAACGGACGATGTTCATGGCCCTCTTGGATGGCATGATGGAATTGACTGACAAGCTCAAAGCCAGACTAGATGAACAATCGCTTGTATCAGACGGGAAAGTGACCCGTATAGATCGCCTCAAGGATACGAGCTTGTCTCATAATCCCGCCTATGAGGTTCACATGGAAGGCGGCGAAACCCTGAGAGCTGATTGTGCCATTCTTGCCACTCCGGCCTACGTCACGGCAGAGCTTCTCCAGGAATTGGATGGAACTATATCGGAAGCGCTCCTCTCCATCCCCTATGCCTCGACAGCCACGATCTCGCTAGCCTACCGTGGGGCTCAGATCGATCATCCCTTGGATGGATTCGGGTTCGTCGTCCCCCGGGCCGAGAAACGGAAGATCATGGCTTCCACCTGGACTTCGACCAAGTTCTCCCACAGATCTCCCCCTGATTC
>CAYFXP010000317.1:0-6012 GCA_964346935.1 uncultured Syntrophobacterales bacterium | reverse complement strand
GGTCACCTTTCCCTCGTGATTGATGAGCAGTAACCAGCTCTGCATTGGGAAGAATGTCCCCTTCCTGCTTCCAGTTTTCAAGAAGGTGTCAAAATGGCAGTTCATGCAGGCCACGGTATTAGAGACATGGCACGCAGCACAGTCCACCTTGTCCCCGTGCACCGTGTGGGCCTCGATCCTCATATCCGCCGTGTGGCAGGTCACGCATGCAACCTTCAGCGCCTCAGGCGCCCGCATGGATTGGTAGAAATTCCCATCACTGTGAACGTCCTCCCCCTTGTGGCAGTCAGCACAGGCCATCCCCTTGGCCACATGAACATCCAGCGTTCCCGTCTTTTTCCCAAACCTAAAAGTTAGTCCCTCTCGGCCGTGGCACTTTAGACAGGTCTTTTGATCCTTTGCCTTGGCATTTATATAGAAGGACTTCTTGCCCTTCTGTTCCGCGTGACAGGGATCGCACGATTGCACGTGGCAGTTCTTGCAATCGAGGTCCTTATAGGGGATTCCGGTTATGCTCATGAGACCGTCTTCCCTCTCGTAACAGGAGCGCATCCCCTCCCCGGTATAGTGGAGGCTCTTCTCGAAGAACGACTCCTTCCCTGCATACACAATCAACGAGCCAAAGACAAAAAAACCGACCAATACGAAACCGACTACCCATAGCTTCCCCTTTTCCCTCAGCTTCATGTTCCCCTCCTTTCTTTTTCAGAAGACACTTCCTGCACAAGCCCTAAACGATTTATGTCCCCTTGGTGCCGGAAAGACTTCCCCTCATCCATGTGAATCGCCGTGATTCAAATGGTCCGAAACCCTCTCCCAAATCCTTCCCACTTGCTCTGTCACGTTCCCACAGGGATATTCAATGACCGATTTCCGTTGAACGAGGGCATCGACCACCTTTGAATTGAAAGGGATCATGCCTGCGACCTCAACGCCATTACGCTCACAATGATCCTGTATTGCCTTCGTATTATCAAAGTTGATATCGTACTTGTTGATACAGGCAATGGCCGGAATCTTGAAGTATTTTGCCAAACCCAGAATCCTCTCCATGTCATGGATGCCCGAAAGGGTTGGCTCAACCACCACCAAGACCAAATCAACCCCCGTAACCGATGCAATAACAGGACACCCAATCCCCGGCGGACCATCGATTATAGCCAAATCCAGATTTCTCTCCTTCGCAATTTCCGATGCCTCTTTTCTCACCCCCGTCACCAATTTGCCCGAATTCTCCTCGCCCATTCTGAGCCGAGCATGGACCATTGGTCCGTAATCCGTATCCGAAACAAACCACTCGCCGTTGATAGCCTCTTCCATGACGATGGCCTTCTCAGGACAAGCATAAACGCACAGTCCGCAATGGTCGCACGCAATGAGATCCACCACCCCATCCTCGATGGCATTGAACCGACAGGCCTCGGTGCATATGCCACATTTTGTGCACTTTTCCTCATCTACATTGGGGGATCGCCCACCGGAAAAAGACTCCCTCTTCCTAACCGTTGGATTGAGGATGAGGTGCAGGTCAGCCGCATCCACATCGCAATCGGCCAATACCTTCTCCATGGCCAAGGAAGCGAAGGCGGCCGTGAGGGTCGTCTTCCCCGTTCCCCCCTTCCCGCTGATAACGGTTAGTTGTCTCATGAGCCTTCCCTCGCGCTCCGGAGGTTTTTGCTCAAATAGTTTTGGATGGCTTGGTGAAGGCCTCTAATAGCCAATAGCGAACAGTGGGCCTTTCTGGCAGGGATGCCCCCCGCCGCCACGATCACATCGTTATCCGTTAGGGCCATCGCCTCTCGGATGGTTTTTCCTATTGCGATCTCAGTAGCGATGCTCGATGTCGCAATGGCTGCCGGACAACCAGACATGAGGAACTTAAAATCGGCGATCCGCTCTCCCTCGACCTTAATACACACCTCGATGTAATCCCCGCAGGTCGGATCCCCCACCACCGCGCGGCCGTCTGATTCGTCGATCATGCCGACGTTACGGGGACTCATGAAATGTTCGATGACGGTCTCGTTATAAGACAAGTAGCCGTAATCGGAGTCGGATGGCTCATGCTGATAGAGGTCCCTCCAATCGTCACCTGTCCCTGCCATCTACCGCCCCTTATCAGTCAATGCCTCTATTTTTTCGAATAATGTTCGAAAGGCGGACCTATATTCCTCCATCTCCTTCACGAAGGGAATCCCCCCGGAATAGAGCTCGGCGATACGCTGATCCATTGGAATCTCCATGAGGATGGGGATATCCATTTCTCGGCAGAAATCCCAAACTCCCCGATCCCCGACATTCGCTCTGTTGACCACTACTCCCGTGGGAATGCCCAGCTTCTCGGCCATGCCGACCGCTAACTCAAGATCATTCAATCCGAAAGGTGTGGGCTCCGTAACCAAAAGACAAAAATCGCTGCCCCTTACCGTCTCGATTACGGGACAGGATGTGCCGGGCGGGGCGTCCAGGATCACGGTACCCGGGTTCCTCATAAACGTCTTCTCCTTTTTTATGAGGGGGGAGGCCATGGGTTCCCCGATATTGAGGATTCCCTCCACGAACCCGATCTCTCCCGCCTTGCCTATCCGTATCGTACCGATCTGCCTTTCAACTTCGGTAATGGCATCTTCGGGGCATACATAAGAACAAGCTCCACAGCCATGGCAGAGCTCATCGAAGTTTAATACCGTGTCCTTTACCACCACAATGGCATGGAATTCACAAACCTCGCCGCATTTGCCACAGTGAGTGCATTTGGCCTTATCGACCCGAGGTACGGGCATAATGGCAGGAATCTCAGCCCCAATTATTAGGCCCAGGAAAATGTGGGTGTCGGGCTCCTCCACATCGCAGTCCAGGAGCTGAACATCTCCGAGGGAAATGGCCAAATTCACAGCCACCGTCGTTTTCCCCGTCCCCCCTTTTCCGCTGGCAATAGAGAGAATCATGGATCACCCAACTCAGATGGATGTAGGTTTCGATCACGCACTACTAGAGATCATCCCCTTCACTGTTCCCCTTCGGGCGAGTGTAGATAATCTTGTACTGGTCCTCGAATCCCTTAAAACACGCCCTGCATTCCGCGGATTCTTTATCCGCCGAATCGCGATCCACAATGGGTAATGGTTCCAGGTGAACCTCATAACCCATGGATTTGTAGAGCTCCACCGCCTCACTCAAGCGAGGCTCACTGGCAACAAACCGCCTCGTCCATCCTTCCTTAATCAGCTCATCTTCTCTTTTTACGTCCTTGCCCATTTTTCTTCTTCAACCTTCTTGCTCCTGATTTTTTAGGCCCGCATGTAGCCCATCAGCACCTAAACGGGGATCAAATACAGCCTCTATTATACCACGAGACAAGGACATTCAGGGTTTAGCTCTATCTTCTCAGCATTACCGCACCGCACTTAGGACAGCTCAGCTGGTTGCAGGGTAATCCCACCTAGTGGGCAATAGTATTTCCACAACTCGGACATACACATTTTCCCGCGGGGCCTGCGCCGGGTCTCGTGCCTCCCATTCTCCCCGCTCCTCTGCCTGCACCCCTTCCGAAACCTCGGCCCGTGCCAGGTCCGCTGCCCCAGGGGGGGCCAGTTCCATCTCCCCTTGGCATGTGGATCACCTCCCCGTTAGGTATTTGCATCGGTTCCACTCCGCACAGGACGGCCTGTACCCTTCTCAATGACCGATGAAATCTACCACCACCATCTCCTGAAGCCGAAACCGATCCGTCCTCGGCCTCCGCCAAAGGCGCGTCCACGCCCTCCTCCATATGGCAGACCACCACGGCCCACCCCTAAGATGGGCCCGTAAAAAGGATGACCATAGAGAGGGGGTGTGTAAGTGCCGGTGAAATAAGGGCTAAATGGTGGCGAGTACGGAAAGCAGCCCATACCATATCCGTAGGGACTAAAAGCCCCCATGGGCATAGCGCAAAAACCCCTTCCCCCGCCGGTCATTGGGCCCATTCCCATTGGTCCCGTTCCGTCGAATCCTGGCATGTCTATCTCCTCCTTCCCGATAAAATGTTCCCATTCGAGATCGTTATTTTTGGCCTTTCTTCCCCTTCTTTTCGGCTTTCTCGATCTCGTCGATCCTGCTGCTGATCTGTTCCAGTTGCTGGGCCAGCATCTGAGCCTGATCCTTAAGAAATTGGAGCTCCTGCTCCTTGGCCATGGGCTGAGGTGGACTTGGGCCCATCATTCCCGTACTACGTCCCATCCCCATACCCCTTCCCATGCCCATTCCGCGTCCCATGCCCATGCCACGTCCCGTTCCACCGCCGCCACCCATTCCCATGCCTGGCCCCATCCCGGGTCCAAAACCGGATGCACCCGGCCCTGTTCCCGGCTGCCCTCCCATTCCGAAATGGGCCTGGGCAGAAGGGCCGAAGGCCTCCTGGAGCTGTCCATTCTTAAACATCTGAACCGCCTCCCGAACGGTTCCCATGGCCCCCAGGAAAATCTTAATCCCCGCTGCCCCAAGGGTAGTCGAAGCATTAGGACCCACATTTCCCGTGATCACCGTCTCCGCACCTTTATTGGCCACGAACTGAGCCGACTGAATCCCCGCGCCACCCGCCGCCATCACGTTTTCGTTCTCGATGGCCTCGAACTGCAGGGAATCAGGGTCAACGAAGATGAAATATTGGCATCGACCGAATCTGGGATCTATGGGTGAATCCAAATCCGGACCCGACGCCGTCACAACGATCTTCATAACGTCCTCCTTCCCCAAGAGTTATTCCTTTTCCAGCTCCGCAATTCGCCTCTTGATCTGGTCTATCTCTTGCCTTATCAAATCCGCCTGGCTCTTTAACCACTCCTTTTCCTCCTCCCGCGTCCTTGAAGATTCCCACGGGCTGGGCCCATATGTATACCCCGTGGGATATCCATGCGGGTACACTGGGCTGAAGCCCGTTCCCCAACCAGTGGGATATGTCCCAGTACCATATGGATAGGCATAAGGAACCCCCCAGAAGGGAGCATATGCCCAACACCTGGGCAATCCCCCTCTCCCCAGGCCGACATATGGCCAGGGTGGGGACCATCCCCTGAATCCGAAACCTCTCCCAAACGGCATGATTAAACCTCCTAGTCCGTAATTCTCGGTACCCCAAAACCGGGGTTAAAAAACCCTCATTTCCATCCTCTGGAGTTCTCCTTTCATAAGCCTTGCCAGAGCATCTTTAACGGTGACATCGCCCGATACGAGGAAGATATCAATATTATCGGCTTTCAAAACCTCATAGGCCTTCGGACCTAACCGACCCGAGATAACGGCATCGACCCGTACATCGATGAGGTCTTTCGCCGCGGCCATCCCCGCTCCCATTCCCTCTTCGGCGTGTCGGTTTTCGAGGGCGGTGAATTTCAGGGAATCAGAATCGACGACCAAAAACCATGGACACCGCCCAAAGCGATCATCCACCCGTGCATTCAAATCCCCTCCAGTAGCTGAAATCCCGACCTTCATTTTTCCCTCAATGCCCGTGATGCTCCTCGCAAGGGAAAACCCCGCTAATTTCGCCCCTTAGGTAAGCCTTTACGACATTTTCCACCTTTCCCATGGCCCCGGTAGCGACCTCAATTCTAAATCGGTTAAACAGGTCTATAGCCCTGGGCCCCATCCCGCCAGCAATCATGACGTTGACTCCCCTGGTATTGATGAAATGGGGAATCACTCCGGGTTGATGCTGGTTGTAATACGGATTGGCTATCACCTCGGTCTTGACGATCTCGCCATCCTCAACGTCCACTAAGGTATAGCAGGGACATCTACCGAAGTGGGCGCTCATTTGTCCCTCGAGGCCCAAATTATCGTCGCAGGCCAAAGCGATCCTTTTCATGGGTACTCCTCCTCGTTTCCTCAAAATTGACTTTGAGCACTCTGCGCCACGTACGCCGGCTTGTTTTCCACATACTCCCTACACCGCTGCGCGATCTCTCGTAACGCCTTGGTGGCCTCTGAGTCCGGATATGACATCACATGCGGCATTCCGCTATCACAATT
>CAYFXP010000316.1:0-6020 GCA_964346935.1 uncultured Syntrophobacterales bacterium | reverse complement strand
ATTCCTCAGGGGGAATATTCCATCGGCCTTACTGATAAATTGAAAAAAACGTAACAGAATCAAGGCCCCTTGTCAAGAAAGCCGTTCTTCCGACAAAGCTCCAACGGCTTACTTGGGCTCCTCCCTCGCCTTGTGCTCCCACCGAAGTTGGTTGACAACCACCCCGAGAAGTGATAGCCTCAGGCCAGGCGAGTGTAAAATGGGGAAGTATCGTTATTTCGTTGTTCCAATTTTTTTTTGGATTGTCCTCTCCTGTGAGGGTACCAACTCCGATAGGTTGCAAAAGCCCATCCAAGCGGATTTTCAATCCATGAAAGAGGAAATGGTAGAAACCCAAATACGGGCAAGGGGGATCATGGATGAGGCGGTACTCAATGCCATGCTCAAGGTCGATAGACACAGGTTTGTCCCCGAGGAGATACATCACCTTGCGTATTCAGATCGACCGCTGCCCATTGGTGAAGGGCAAACCATTTCCCAGCCTTACATCGTGGCCTTCATGACGGAATTGCTCGATTTAAAGAAGGGGGATAAGGTTTTGGAAGTCGGCACGGGATCGGGTTACCAGGCTGCAATCTTGGCAGAACTGGCAAATGACGTATATACTATTGAAATCATCGAGCCCCTTGCCCGGTCCGCGGAAAAGACCCTGAAGGAGTTGGGTTATAGGAATATTCGCGTCAAGACTGGAGATGGATACGTCGGCTGGGAGGAATTTGCCCCTTTCGATGCTATCATCGTAACCTGTGCCCCTCCCCATGTTCCCCAGCCCTTACTCGATCAGCTCAGGGAAGGGGGAAGGCTCGTCATCCCTGTTGGGGATTACTATCAGGAACTCAGAAAGATCACTAAGGTAAAGGGGCAGATTAAAAGTCAGAACATCATCCCGGTAGTGTTCGTCCCCATGACCGGTGAGCATGTCAAGACGAAGAAAAAGAGGTGATGGAGGGAAATCACTCCTTACCTCTTCGCCATTTATTCAACCTCTTTCGGATTTCACCCTCATGGCCTTGATTCGTAGGTCGATAGTAAATCCTTCCCTTTAGGTCCTCAGGAAGGTAATTCTCCTCGACGTAGTGGTCCGGGAAATCATGGGGATATTTATATCCCTTTCCGTAGCCCAGCTCCCTCATGAGCTTTGTGGGAGCATTTCGCAAATGGAGAGGGACGCGGAGCGAAAGAGTCTTTTGGATGTCCTTCTGAACATTGTGATATGCCGTATAGAGGGCGTTGCTCTTGGGGGCCGTAGCCAGATAAACGGCAGCTTGTGCAAGAGCCAGATTTCCCTCCGGCAATCCCACAAAATTGAAGGCTTGCATGGCTGCCACAGCCACCTGTAGGGCCTGAGGATCTGCATTTCCAATATCCTCAGAGGCAAATCGCACCATACGCCTGGCGATATACAGGGGATCTTCGCCAGCCTCCAACATTCTCCCGAGCCAATAAAGCGCGGCATCGGGATCGCTTCCCCTGAGGCTCTTATGGAGGGCGGAAATGAGATTATAGTGCTCCTCCCCATCCTTATCGTAGAGCAAAGCCTTCCTCTGCATCACGGCTCCGAGGGTTTTTAGCGTAATTCTTCTCACCTGCTTCCTATCCGGGGGCGTCGTCATCACCGCCATTTCCAGTGCATTGAGGGCAATTCTCGCATCCCCATCAGATATGGCTGCAGTGTGCTCAAGGATGTTCGGCTCCATTTCAACTGCTAACTTCCCCAACCCCTTCTCCTCATCCTTCAGTGCCCGGTTGAGGATCACCAGGAGTTGATCCCTCTTCAAGGGATGTAGGGTAAAAACCCGTGTCCGCGATAGCAGGGGGGAGATTACCTCGAAAGAAGGATTTTCCGTTGTCGCCCCGATGAGGACCAGGAGGCCGATTTCCACGTGGGGAAGGAAAGCATCCTGTTGCGCCTTATTAAACCGATGGATCTCGTCAACGAATAGGATAGTCCTTCGACGATGAAAGGTCTGCTGGGCCTTTGCTTCCTTGATCACCTCCTTTATCTCCTTCACTCCCGACAAAACGGCGCTGAAGGCGATAAAGCGAGAATTCGTTGTGGACGCGATGATCCTAGCGAGGGTTGTCTTGCCGGAACCAGGGGGGCCCCAAAACATCATCGATGAGAGCTGATCGCCTTCGATGGCGTTCCGGAGGGGCTTTCCCTTGCCCAGGAGATGCTCCTGGCCCACGAACTCCGAAAGCGAGGTGGGTCGCATCCGATCGGCCAGGGGCGAAGAAATTGCCCCATTTTCTTCCCCGTGAGAATCGAACAGACCCCGCTCCGGTCTTTGGGTTGGATCGTTCATGAACTTCCTCTGAAGTCGATTATCAGTCAGCTAGCCTAATGGAGACCAAAATCTCTGCCTCACGTTTGACATCTCCTTCAAAACCATATTATGATAGCCGAAAGTTCAAGTCAAGCTCCGGCCGAGGGAGCTGAGGGGTCGATGTTATGAAGATAGAGTATTACGGCTACTGCTGGATCTGCGGTGAGAAGAATAAGGGCGGACTTCAATTAAAATTCGACCTCGACAAGGGTGCAAAGACCATCCAGACAAGTTTTATCCCTACGGAAACCTACCAGGGCTATGACGGAATCGTCCATGGGGGAATCCTCTCCGCATTACTGGATGAGGCAACGGCTAAACTCGCCTTCGAATTGGGCTATAATGCCGTCACAGCAATACTAAACGTTCGGTTCAAGAACCCCGCCAAGGTAAGGGAAAGCCTTATAATCAAAGGAGAGATTACCGGGATCAATCGCAAGCTCATCCTTGCTAAGGCCACAATTCATAGAGAAGATGGCACCCTCATAGCTGAAGGAGATTCCAAATTGGTGCGAAAATAGAAGGTCAGAGCTTCAACAGTTCCTTTATGTTTTGTCCTAATATTTTGCGCCTCTCTTCTTCTCCGAGCCCTGAATCTTTCATTGCCTCGATATAACGCTCTGGGCGTATGAGAGGATAATCGCTTCCGAACAGGATCTTACGAGCTCCCAGGATTGTTACCGCCAGGGTATAGATCTTATTACGATAAAGAAAGGGGGAGGCCGCAGTATCATACCAAGTCATTTCGGCGGCTTTGGCCACCTCGGGCATCAGTTCGTAGAAAAAGAACCCCCCTCCCCAATGGGCCAAAATGATCCGAAGCCCGGGAAAAGTCCGGATGAAATCGTATAGAAATTTCAATGGGATATCGCACTTACCCGGGTACGGATGACCGACCATTTCGTTGGCGTGAAGCATCAACGGAAGATCCGCTTTTTCCAGGATTTCACAGATGGGTCTCATCGAGCCAATATCGTATGAGGAGAGATCGCAGGTGTAGGATGCCAATTCCCCGATTCCCTTCATTCCCATGCTGAGGCATCGCTCAGTCTCCTGAATGGCCTCATCCCTCCCACGTGGCTGAACACAGCCAAAACCGACAATTCTCTCGGGAAAACGACGCATACCCTCCAGAATGTAATCGTTTCCGGCGACACATAACCCACTATCCAACCAGGGAAACCCACCCACCACCGCCTTATCGATCCCCGCCTCATCCATAGAACGGATCAATTCCTCTACACCCACCATCTTCGCCTTTTCATCTCCGTAAATCTCCCCAAAGGCCCTGTCCCTTTGGGCATACTTGCCCCGATCCCTCCTTACATCGTCCGGAAAAACATGGGTATGGCAGTCGACGATCATCGTGCTTCTCTCTCCCCGTCATTGATGGGGTATAGCAACGACTCCCCGAGGAAGAGGTCGTCTCCGATCTTACATTGGGGATTAACCGGGACGCATCGATAAAGGGGGGCCAGCAGGGGAAACACCATCGCCGCCTCCCGGGTCGCTTTGGCCATGATTATCCCCATTAAAGAAAGGCGCTCACATCCCCCTTTCCCCTTCGGATTACCGTGGGTACCTCATCGGTGAGGTCGATAATACTCGAATGTTCTGCCACGATAATGCCCCCGTCAATGACCAAATCGAGGCTCTTGCCAAAACGTTCCTCGATTTCCCGGGGATCACTGTAGAGCTCCTCGTCCGGCCGATATACGCTTGTGCTAATGATGGGATGGCCCAATTCCTCGACAAGGGCGAGGCAAATGGGATTATCGGGAACCCGAATCCCAACGGTCTTCTGTTTAGTCATAACCATCTTTGGCACCAATTTCGTGGCCTCCAGTATGAAGGTATACGCACCGGGCAGGAGTCGTCTCATGGTTTTATAGGCATAATTGGAGACGCGGGCATATCGGCTGATATCCTTCAAATCAGAGCAGATAAAGCTCAGGGGTTTGTTCCGCTCGTGCTTCTTAAGCTTGTAAATCCTTTCTATGGCTTCCTTGTTGAATAGGTCACATCCTATTCCGTAGATAGTATCGGTGGGATAACCGATCACCCCCCCCTGCCTCAGTACTTCGACGACCCTCCTGATCAACCTCAGTTGGGGATTTTGACGGTTGATGCTGATAATCATGGACCATTCCCCCCTGTCATTCCCGCATGATCACAAACATTGACGATCTCGTAAAAAGTCAAAATCCGATGGCAAAGTAAAAAGCTCCAAATTCAAGGCGCGCAAATACTGAGGAATGAGGCGTACTTACGGTACGCTGCAGTGACGAAGGATGCAGCGCAACGCAGAAGTTGGACTTTTTACGAAGCCATCAAACATTATCGAGAAATTTCTCCGCCAAATCAAGGCCGTTCTCACGGCGGATTTTCCCGGATTTCCGAATGATATCGATGTCGCTGAGTGTGATGGGGCTGGACGAGGGCGAGCAAGAAGGGAGTTTCGGAGTAAGGAAATGGCAAATCAACGGGAGAAATGCATTAAATTTCTCTCCATGTAGTCCGGAAAACGAGGATAATGGTTTTTCCAAAACACCATGGCAGCACGGTACTCATCGACAATCTCATACCTGGGTTTTGGCCGTTTCGCACCCAACGAGTGCCGGGGCATTGGGCTGATCGAGGGAAAATATATGTAAAGGGTACCGATATAGGTGTGCTTCCCGGGCAACACGTGGAAAGAGATGGGTAACGGCTCAATCGTAATGGCGCGACCACCGGGAAATCGATAGATCCATTTCCATAATGCATACTCCCCAGTGGGCAATGTCACGCAGAAATATCCATCCCCCCGAAGATAGTGCGAAACCCTCGATTCGAACTTCCTCCCCCTGATGAATATTTGAAAAGACGTTTCCGTTGAGGGGTCTTTTCGGGGGCTCTTCCAGGATCGCTCGATGCCTTCTTCCACAACCCCAATCCTGCCGAGAACCAGGGACTCGCCCTCATGATCTCCATAGAAGTATTCGGTCTCCACATTACCCATTTCCCTGGTACAGGATGGAGCGCAGAGAACTCCCAGGACAAGGGCAATCCCCATGAACTTCCAGCTCCCTACCATGAAATGAATCCCGCGGAATACACTCTCAATCCCTTCCACTTATAGGCAGATTCCGCCCCAAAGTCAAGGCGCGGTTAAGAGATCCGTGAAAAACTCACTCTTCGCCGCTTCAAGATTGGTTCTGCGGTGCCGCAGTGCTGCAGTCGTAAAGGGGAAAGAGTTTAGAGGCAAAGGGGGGAATGGAGAATGAAGAATTAAGAATGAAGAGATAAGAAGGGTAGCGGCTGAAGCCGAAATGTCGAATGTCAAATGACAAATGACCAATGGGAAATGCCAAAGGTGAGAGGCTAAGGTTAAGGTTGAGGTTAAGGAGAAGGTCAAAGCTGGAGGCTTGAGGCAAAAAAAGTCAATGCTCAAATTTCAAATGCCAAAAAAATCAAAAAATTACAGAAGTGCTGCCAATAAAAATCGGGAAACTCCGGGAAATTAAGCGATTTGACACGGCCAAATTTCCTGCTATTATTGAGGAAAAAAGAGCGAAGAATGGAGGGACCGAAATGACAAACATCAAGGCAAAGGCATTGATTCTCTCCGGGATCACTATTGTGGCCCTATTGGGACCGCCATTTGGCCAAGTCGGAAAGTTGGGTGCTCAGCAGAAACTTAATCTACCGACT
>CAYFXP010000315.1:0-3571 GCA_964346935.1 uncultured Syntrophobacterales bacterium | reverse complement strand
CCCGTGGATAGGACATAATTGATAGAGGTCGAAACCCATGAGATGCTAAAAATATCAAGGAAAGAGAGGCGAATGTCCATGAGCTCAAGTATTTTTTTCAGGGAGAGGGCGATGAGGAGATAACTGACGAAGGCAGCGGAAAACGAGAGGCCGAGAAAATAGGGGTCCAGTCTTGCGGAGAGGCGAACTATTTTCCCGATATCCGATACGCTTACCAATACGGCAACGGCGATGAAGATAAAGATACCGATTTTTAGCCAGTTCTTCGCCTTAATTTTCATGCTTCCCTTCCCTCGGGTTTTGGTCGCTGAAGGGCGCATTGCCTAACTCCTGCAAACAAACATCCATGTGATCATACCTAATTATGGCAGAAAGAAAAGACTCGGCAAAGGGGGATTTTTGCATTGTCAGGGGAGAAAGTCAGTATCGATCCGCTGGAGAACCCACTAACTGAGCTCGAGGCCGTATGGTGCAGTAATGAGGGGAGAGAGGAAACTTCTGGGATTTGGTTAGGTGTTTAGCGGGAGACCTCCCGTTCCCTTCACAACGGAGTAGGTAGTCTGATGAGCGCCCTTACGGCATGACGAATTCATGCTCAGGATGCCTGATGGAAAGAACGGGACAAGGCGCTTTTCTTACCACCTTCTCCGCCACGCTTCCGAAAAGCATATGGGAGAGGCCCGATCGTCCGTGAGTCGCGATGACGATCAAATCAACCTCTCTTTGCCTTGCCGTCTTGATTATATCGATAAATGGAATCCCCACCATATGGATTGTCTCGACCGTTGTCCCCTTCTTCAGTTCGGGAGGTATGAACTCCTCGAGCTGTTTACGATCTTCTGATTCCCTCTCCTTCAACAGGTTCTCGAGTTGCCCCGGTTCAAAGTAGCTGGAGACTTGTCGAATCGAATCTAACTCCCTTTCAGGCGTTACATGAATGAGGGTTATCTTCGCCCCAAAGGTCTGGGCAAAGGCTACGGCGTAATTGAGCGCATATCTGGAGAAATCGGAAAAATCTGTGGGGACGAGAATGTTCTTAATGGTTATCATGGTACCCTCCTTTCGTCGAATAAAGGTTTGTTCGAAATCTGCGTGCTCATCGATCGGCCATCACGGTGCAAGGTATCCTCCGTACTACCGGGGCAGGAGATCCCGAATCTCTTCCAGCCTCTTCTTCGCCATCTCGTTGTTCGGATCTATCTCCAGCACTCTATCCCATTCGGCCTTGGCGAAATCATACTGCCGCCTTTGGAAATAAATTTCCCCAAGAAGGCTATGGGCCTCGATGTGGCGAGGATTGAGATTGACGGCCTTCATGAATTCCGCTACGGCCTCGCTTTCCGATTCCTTGAACCAATAGGCAAGCCCCAGGGCGTAATGGATTTCGTCATTTTTCGGATCCATGCTTTCTGCCTGTTTGAAGGCCTCAAGGGCCTTATCGTAATCCGTGAGATATTCCGCGTAAGCCATGCCCAAATTGTAGAACAGATCGAACTTCTTCAATCCCAGTTGAATCGCCCTTTGGTATTCCTCGATCTCCCTATCATGCCTTCCCTTGAAGCCATAGGCATATCCCAGGTGATAATGGGCCAGAGCGAGAGCCGGTTTTTCGCGGACTACTCGTTCGTGCGATTCGATGGCCTTATCCCAATTGCCCTTTTCCAGATAGAGGTCAGCCTCCCTGTTGCAAACCGTCTGAATCTTCGACGGGGATTTTCCGAGGTGTCCAACGGAGCACCCGGCAAGGATAAAAAGGAGTCCCAGTGGGAAAATGATGCCTGTTCGGTCCATAACGATGGAGGAGGCTACAATTTTTGTATAACAGATAAGTTGAGAAAGTGTATTGAAATATTATCCTCAATGCAAGGGAATTCTCCAGTCTCCGGGGCCTTTTGGGCACATCCGGCATGCTTGACAATTCGCAAATCGAGATTATATTGAGGGTAAGGAAACTAAGCAGGAGGTGATTGGCTATGGCAGAAAAGGAATTGACCCCATGGCGGCCGTTTAGTGAATTAAGCACTCTCAGAAGGGAAATGGACAGGCTGTGGGATAGCTTTTTCGGAGAGAGGCCGTTTCCGAGGATTAGGGAGAGGGAATGGGCCCCTTCTCTGGACGTGTCTGAGACAAAGGATAATTTCGTGGTGAAGGCGGAAGTCCCGGGGATAGATGCCGAGGATATCGACATCTCACTAACCGGCGATATCCTGACCATCAAGGGCGAAAAGAGGCAGGAGAGGGAGGAAAAAGAGGAGGATTACCATCTCGTTGAGAGAAGCTATGGTGGTTTCTCCCGCTCGGTAAGGCTTCCCGCTGAGGTAGAGTCCGGGAAGATTAAGGCCTCCTACAAGCATGGAATCCTCAAGGTTACCCTTCCCAAATCGGAGAAGGTAAAGGCGAAGGAGGTAAAAATTAAGGTCGAATAAGCCCTCCTCCTCTCTTTTACGCGATTTCAGGCGGGCACGGAAAGCAACGTGGAGGAGGACTGAAGAGGTAGGTTTAGCGAGTTTTCAGCTTTAATCAAGAACGTTTACGTTTTTTTATTTTTGGTGCTCCCTTCGGGGGCACTTTTTTTATCTTGTTAGCTCTTTCCCAAGAAAGGCCCCCCGAGCGGGGGAAGAGTCATGGTCATTTTTCCCAAAGTCAGCTTTCATCTCCCCTTCATGTTCCTCCGGAGGTCTGAAATGGCTGATGAGCGTCGCCTTATGGCATCGATTTCCTTATCGATTCCCCTATCTTCATTGATGAATGAGGGAAAAGTGAGGCTGATGGCAGCGGCGATGTCCCCCTCGAGGATATAAACGGGAGCCGCAACGCACATAATGCCTCGGGTGATCTCCCCACGATCGACGGCGTATCCGCGCTGTTTGACCTGCTCGAGTTCTTTCTCCAGTATTGAGGGATCGGTAATGGTTTGGGATGTGAAGGATTCAAGCTTGCGGCTGAGAATTTTCCGCCTCTCCTTAAGATCCATGATGGCCAACAGCACCTTACCCATTGCCGTGCAGTGGAGCGGGAAACTTCTCCCTATCTCGGAGAAGAGCTTGATTCCATAGTCGCCGGATTCGATCTTGTCGAGGTAGATGCCGACATTTCCATTTCTGATTCCAAGGTGGCATGTGTGGCCGGTTTCCCTCTGCAGATTCATGAGATGAGGGCGAACATAGCTCCTGAGGTCAAAATGAGCCGTAACTTCAGCGCCGAGGGAGGATAGCTTGAGATCTCCTCGATACTTACCAGTCTCGGGATCATATCGAAGATATCCCATCTCCACGAGCCCCTTGAGAATCCTGTGAGCACTCGCTTTGGGCAAACCTGTATTTATGACGATTTCTGAAAACGAGAGTCCCCGTTCCTGACGGGAAACGATCTCCTCGATAATCCTAAAAGCCTTTGTAAGGGTATTCATAATCCAACTACCCCTTGTTTTCGGTTGCAAGGAGTGCCCGTGGGTTAATTCTTGGAGGGGCCTTTCCCGGCCTTCCGCCCGAGAGCCGAATGCCTTATCTCGCGCACTTGACCGACGAAGTTCCGGATGGAGTAAGCGATCATTATCATCCCTGCCAAGGGG
>CAYFXP010000314.1:0-1756 GCA_964346935.1 uncultured Syntrophobacterales bacterium | reverse complement strand
TCGAGAGAATGAGGCCAAGGTCCACGGAGATGCCTTGGAGTTGGCCTGGGTCCATATCGTCAAGGAGCGCAGGAAGGGAGTCTTCGCCCCTCTTGAAGACGCCCTTGATGTGGCCAAGGATATTGGCAAGGCCCTAAGACGCTATGTTTTGATCAACCCTTAATAGAGGAATCATGCCAGATCTATGGTTCCTCATCGTGGTCGTTGCCTTGGCGTGGCTCTTTGATCTGTACAACGGCATGAATGACGCTGCAAATGCCATTGCCACGACGGTGGCCACCGGTGCCCTCTCCCCTCAGAGAGCCGTGTTCTTAGCTCGAACGTTGAATGTCGCAGGCGCTCTTTTGACTACCGAAGTGGCAAAGACGGTGGGCAAAGGCATCATCGAGCCCGATCTGATGAGCCAAGAATTGATCATTGCCTCTCTGGTGGGGGCGATTGCCTGGGTAGCCTTTGCCACTCACAACGGGATTCCGGTGAGCATTACCCATTCCTTAATTGGCGGTCTCTTAGGGGCCGGGATTGTCGGCGTTGGCACCTCCCAGATCAAGACGACCGGCCTGGCTAAGGTAGGCCTGGCGATGGTCGCCTCTCCTATTCTAGGGTTTTCCGCCGCTTTCATTGTGCTCATCGTGCTCTACTGGGTTTTAAGAAATTTCAAGCCCAGGACCGTTAACCGAGCCCTGCGAGCTGGTCAATTGGTGTCCGCTTCGTTTATTTCCTTCACTCATGGCTCCAATGATACTCAAAACGCGATGGGGATCATCACCGCCGCTCTGGTGATGACCGGCAGACTGGAGACTTTCGCAGTGCCCCTGTGGGTAATCGTGGGGTCGGGATTCTTCATGGGGCTGGGGACGCATTTCGGGGGCTGGAAAGTAATTGAGACCGTAGGGATGAAGATGGCCCGCCTCGAACCCATCCATGGCTTCAGTGCCGAGGCAAGCGGAGGCTTTGCCATCCTCTTCTCCACTCTTTTTGGAGCTCCCATTAGCACAACGCACGTCATCGGCTCGTCGATCATGGGCGCGGCCGCCGGTGAAGGGATCTCACGCTTGAGATTCGATTGGGTGAAACGGATTGTCGCTGCCTGGCTGTTTACCTTTTTCGGTGCCGGGATCTGTGCTTTGGTAGTCTATCTAATCCTCTCTCAACTTATATGAAGGACAGCGCTGGTCTGAAAGTATAATCTCCTTCTGTGGCGGATTTTTCATATGAAATAATGGTGGGCCGCGGAGGACTCGAACCTCCAACCCCCCGGTTAAGAGCCGGATGCTCTGCCAGTTGAGCTAGCGGCCCACGTGGATACTCTATCGCACTGAGGCTTAGCTGTCAAGCTAGGTTCGCACGAACTACTATGTCGGCTTGCGATCGCAACTTCCAACCATTAAAATCAAGTTACCATGGGCAGTTTGTTCGAAGAGGGACGTTCACGGTCCCCGCTAGCCGAGCGGATGCGGCCCCGGACTTTGGAGGAATTTGTGGGACAGGAAGACCTGGTCGGTCCGGGCAGGGCTTTGCGGAAGCTGATCGAGTCGGGCGAACTCCGCTCGCTGGTGCTTTGGGGGCCGCCGGGCACGGGGAAGACCACCCTGGGCTGGATCATCGCCCGCCGGATTAAGGGGAACTTCCGGGCCTTCTCCGCTGCGCTGTCCGGAATCAAGGAGATCCGCGGGGCGATGGAGGAATCGCAGAAGAGATTCCGCTCCTATGGGAGCCGGGATGTCATATTCGTCGATGAGATTCACCGGTTCAA
>CAYFXP010000313.1:0-19352 GCA_964346935.1 uncultured Syntrophobacterales bacterium | reverse complement strand
CTCTGGGGTTGCCCTTCCATATTTGCGGAGGATATCGCGCTCCAGCGAGCCGGAATTGATGCCGATGCGGATGGGGATGCCCCGGTCCTTGGCCATCCCAACGATATCCTCTATTTTCTTAGGCCCTCGGATAGTGCCGGGGTTAATCCTTATGGCATCCGCTCCCCTTTCAATGGCCTCGATGGCCAATCGATGGTCGAAGTGGACATCAGCCACGAGGGGCAGTGCTACTTTTTCCCGAATCTCGCCGAATCGTTCGCAGGCAAGCATATCGGGGATGGCTACCCTCACAATTTCACATCCGCCCTCTCCTAGGCACTGGATTTGGGCAACGGTCTTTTCAACATCCCGCGTATCAGTCTTGGTCATGGACTGCACCGAGATCGGGGCGTCGCCCCCGATCTTAACTCCGCCCACGGAAATCTGTCTTGTCTTCCTTCTTTTCATATCGCCGGGGGAACTCTTTGGGATTTCTTATTTTTTTAAGGGACTGTTGCCCAAATGCCCTTTCGCTCAGAGTTTCGTGTCCGTGCCCGTTTTTGGTGTTCGTGAGATTCGTGCTCGCATCTCGTGCGCGTGCTCTTGGTTCGTGCTCGTGATGTGAATCGAGACCTCCAGAAAAGTCGCTCCTCACTGCTCAACCATATTTTTCGACGATTCAAGCGGTTAGGCTGCGTTTAACCCAGAACTGGGTTTTTCCCCGCTCGTGGCCTGGAAGTGGTTGTCGAAAAAAAATATAATTCGCGTTCAGAGCTCCTTTTCCGGTTTTACAGGAATCCCCAAATTTGAACTTTGACATTTGTCATTTTGCCTCCAGCCTCTAACCTCAAACCTTTTCCCCTTTCTGGCTGCAGTACCCCAGCACTAATTAATGTTCGCTCCAGGGATTTCGACAACAACCCGTTAACTACTAAGGCCTCTTTCACCAACACATAGTAACTGTTTTACAGAGTATCATAGAACGTCACCCAATACCACATCTCCACTGGAAATCTTAAGTCCTTGAGCTATCTTTTATTTCTTCAGAATTTCACAAACTCTGAATGAGATGGAGTGAGAGGTGGGATTGACCCGAGAGGAAGGAATCAAAGGAGCCTGGTATTCCGAATATCAAAAAATCGGAAGGTTTCTCTATAGCTTACGTGGTTGTTCATTTTTTGACAGCTCCTGTTTGTTATGGGTCGCCTCTCGAGTAGGCTGATTTTAATGATTCTGCCTTTCTTTTCTCGTTAACTGATCCCAATTTCTGTCAACTTCTTTTTGTATTATTTCTAAATCTTTTTTTGTGAGGTGCTCAAACCTGCCCTGAGCCAAAAGGTAATCTTCAACTGGAAGGCCCTTGGGATGGTGAGTCATTCTATACTCCTGCCCATTTCTTATTTCATAGAGGGGGAAAAATTTTGTTTCTACAGCTAACCTGCCGATATTAGGGGTTAACCTTTCAGGATACCGCCATCCCGGAGGGCAAGGCGATAGGATATGAAGATACTTCATCCCGTCTATTTTTTTTGCCTGAATGATTTTCATTCGGAGGTCATCGGGGAAACAGGAACAAGCGGAGGCAGAATAGGGTATTTTATGAGCCCCCATAATCTCCATCATGTTCTTTTTCCTCAGGGTTTTCCCCAGAGGCGTGGTCATTGTCCAGGCACGCTCGGGTGTGGAAGAACTTACTTGTATGCCAGTATTCATGTAGCCTTCATTATCAAAACAACAGTAAATGATATTTTCATTTCTATCGGCAGCACCGGAAAGTGCCTGAAACCCAATGTCCGTTGTCCCACCGTCTCCAGCCAGGGCAATTACGACCGTCTCTTCATCACCTTTCGCCAAAAGGGCATTGGATATTCCAGCCGCACTGGAGGCTGCGGTTTCAAATGCGCCATGGAAAACCGGTATCTTAAACGTTGAATACGGGTATGGGCCAATGATTATTCCCAAGCAGGATGGAACGACGACAGAGATGGCCTGTTTCCCCACCGCCTGCAAAACAAGTTTCAGCCCAAGCACCTCGCCGCAGCCCGCACAGGCCATATGGCCGGGGTATAAATTATCTCTGTTGGCGCATTCCGAAAGCATCTTCATCCTCAATATTTAGGATTGGTTTCAATGGAGGATCCTTGATTTTTTCCGTAATGTCAAAGACCTTTCTAATATGTAACGGTGAGACATTACACCCTCCAAGACCAAGCACAAAACCACATACCGGTACGTGGTTTAGCCGTGAATGGAGGGCGGATTTTAACTCCTCGCAGAAAACTCCTTCCTGGCCAGGCGAAAGATTCCGATCAATAACGGCAACTCTTCTGGCATGCTTCAATGCCTCTATGAGTCGTGCCTTGGGGAAAGGCCTGAACAGCCTAATTCTGATCATCCCTACCTTCCTCCCCTCTCCTCTTAATGCTTCAATAGCTACCCTTGCTGTAGATCCTATTGTACCGGCAGTAACCAAAACGGTCTCAGCATCCTCGACGTGGTAACGCTCCAATAGACCGTATCGCCTGCCGAATCGTTCTTCATATTCTCTATCAACAATTTCAGCGACTTCCAGAGCATTTTCCATGGCTAATTGTCGAAATATTCGAAATTTCGCATATTGATCCTGAGTAACCGTCTGACTAAAAGCGGCAGGGTTGTCCGGATCAAGCTTGAAAGCAGGTTCAAAAGGCGGCAGGAAGTCGTCGACCGATTTCTGATGGGGGACGTCAACGGGTTCCATGAAGTGGGAGGTATAAAAACCCTCTAAAACAACCATGGTGGGAAGAAAAATGGTCTCAGATATTTTAAACGCCTGGATAACCGTATCCAAGGCTTCTTGGTTATCAGCTACATAGAGCTGTAGCCAGCCTGTATCCCTCTGAGAGAGACTGTCTGTCTGTTCGCTCCAAAAACTCCAGGGCGCTGCCAGAGAACGGTTGACATTAACCATGACAATGGGGACTCTCATACCAGAAGCAAAATGCAATAGTTCGTGCATGAGCGCCAGCCCTTGGGATGAGGTTGCCGTAAACGTTCGGACACCCGTCAATGAAGCGGAGATACAGGCCGCCATGGCCGAGTGTTCCGATTCGACCCGCATCATCCTAGCGCCCAGCACCTTTTCACCATCCCATTCCGAAAGCTTCTCATAAATCGGACTCTGTGGGGTAATAGGAAACGCTGCAATGACCTGCGGTCTCGCCAATCTCGCCCCGTAAGCGGCGGCATGGTTACCCGTCACCAACATTCTCATTTTGTCTCCCCCACCATCTCGATTACATTTCTCGGGCAGGCTACAGAACAGATGCCACAGCCTTTACAATAATCATAATCAAAGTCATAGAGCCCTAATTTTCCATCTTTAATGACGGATATGTCCGGACAGAAATCCATACAATGTTCGCAGTCAATACAGGTTCCACAATTAAAACAACGAGAGATTTCATCCTCCATCCGTTCCGGGCCAAGCCCCTCGGTTACCTCCTCAAACGTCTTTTTTCTCATCGTAGCTTTCAGCTTTTCGGGATTGTTTCGAGCACTCTCCGAAAAAAAGAGGGTATTGCATTGGTCAAAAGAGACCACTCGTCCCAGATCAACCAAATTTCCCTCAAAGCCTTCGATGAAATATTGAAAAGAAAATGCTTGGCTGTTGCCTATTTGGTGTGCCTGAAACTCTTTCTCTATGTCCCTGCCTTCAATGAAACAGGAGATGGCAAAGGCCCCCATTTTGCCGCCGGCAATCGCATCGGCCACAAACGCGTTTTCCCCTTTTACATCTCCGCCTGCAAAAAATTTAGGAAGAGATGTTCTCCCGAATCGATCCGCAACAACCCTGCCTTGCTTTATCTCAATTCCCTCGGGCAGGTGGTCGGGTTTCATCGTTTGTCCAATGGCAACAATGACCTTATCCACCAAACGCTTCTGGATTTCTCCTCCTACGCGAATGATTTCCACCGTGCCAGATTCTTCATCGACCTTTACCTCCGCCCTGCAAAAATCCAGGGAGGAAAGCTTCCCATTTCCTCTATGAAGGTTATGAGGAATCCATCCATTGACGATGGTTACTCCCTCCTCTAACGCCTCTTCGACTTCTTCCGGGATAGCCGGCATTTCCTCCCTGGATTCAGGGCACACGAGCGTAATATTTTTCCCTTTGCCCTGGCGGATTCGTAATAGAGTTCGAGCCACATCTATAGCAACGTTACCACCTCCAATGATAAGCGTTTTTTGTATATCATTCTGAAGAGACCATTTTTGGGGGTCGGCTAAGAAATCCAAGCCCGTTAGGATTTCATTTTCCGAACTATCCGTTTCAAATAAAGTTGTTCCTGATTGAAGCCCGATGGATAGAAAGACAGCATCAAATGATTCAAGGTCTTTCCAAGTCCAATCTTTACCAACTGTCGTTTCAAGGTGGATGTGTATCCCCAAGGACCGTATTCTTTCAATCTCAGCGTCAAGAATAGACCTCGGCAGGCGATAAGAAGGAATGCCATAGCGCAACATTCCCCCGAGCTCTGATTTTGCCTCGAATATGGTAACGTAATACCCTAATCTGGCCAAATGATAAGCAGCAGTCAAACCAGCAGGGCCTGAACCTATGATTGCAATTTTTTCCTTTTTCGAATAAATCGGGACATCCCTTTCTATATCCACCCGACCGTGGTCAGATAAAAAACGTTCAAAACTACGAATATTGAGGAGTTCGTCAAAATCCCCGCGATTACATTCCACTTCACAGTGGTGATAGCAAACCCTCCCGCATACCCCCGGTAGAGGATTTTCCTGGAGACAAATACGTAAAGCTCCCTCAATATCGCCCTTCGATGCCGTATAAAAGGCAGTGGCAATATCGATACCTATGGGACAAGCATGACGGCATGGAGGAATTTTGTGCTTAAAAACCGGCCTTTCCGATCTTTGACTTCCCGTTTTGAAATTGAGTGAACTCGCACAAGAGACGGCTACAAAAGGATCAGTTATTTCCAAAACAGATCTATTGTGCTTTCCCATTGTGAGTCAAAATCCTTTTTTCAAAGAAGGACAAGTCTTTCATACCCCTCTTTGGCTGCTGCTACGTTTTGGTCAATGGCAGCAGGTACCTCTTCTTTAATAACCCTTAGAAGTGTATCGAGGCTGATAATTTGCGTTAAGCGAATATATGCCCCCAGAATGGCCGTATTAACTATAGCCCCCAACCCATTTTTCTTGGAAATTTCAAGGGCATTAATCATACCCACGTTATATCTCTCTAAAGCAACTGATTGAAAGCTTTCGTCCGCATTTAACAACAGAAATCCCCCAGGCACTACGTGCTCAATAATCTCTTTTTCGCTCAAAAGAGTTTTATCGAATAAGACAAGATGATTGGGATGATCTATATCACATTTAAGATAGATTTTGTCGTCACTTATCCTGACATAGGCAGCCACCGTGGCTCCGCGCCTTTCACCGCCAAAAACGGAGAAACACTGGGGATACATACCTTCTTCGAAACATGCCCGCGCAAGAATCTCAGAGGAAATGACTACCCCTTGCCCTCCTCTCCCTTGAAATGTTATCTGTATGATTTTTTTTGCCTCCTTTTTTTCGATTTTTCCGTTCTTTTTAAGGGACCCCCCATGGGAAGTCAAGGAATTTGCAGGATCGTGAAAGCTCGGTTGATTCTCGTATTCAAGGGGGGATAGTGGAATTGAGAAGGACAACTATATGGTTCACCTCAAGCAAAATGATCCACTGGGGGATTTCTGGCAAGAACCAATAGTGATTACCAGTTCCTCTACGCCGTGCTGAGAATACTATAAGGAAATAGAGACATCAGGCATTGTTCACTAGAAGCATGGCATAGCTTTTGGAAAGGTGGAAGTACCGGCGAGCCCTCCTCATCGCCCCCTCCTTCTCGCCGGGCGGGATATTCGGATCATCAAGCCGGAAGCTCTCCACTTTCCCCCTCACGTAGGCCCGGTAGCATTTGTAGAAATCGAATACATCGAGGATGTCCCGGTCCCCACTCCTTCGAATATATATATCGATGAGATGCCTTGAAAAATCGCTCCGCTCCTGATAATCCAGGTCCATGGCCAAAAATCCGATATCTGCTGCCACATCGGTATATCGAAACCTCTCATTAAACTCAATGCAATCAATGATGAGGATTTGATCCCCGAGGTAGATATGCTCTAAACGGAGATCTCCATGACAGTCCCTGATCTTACCCTCCGCGATCCTCCGTTCAAAGGAGGCTCTTTTCTCCCTTAGGAAGGCATTGGTGGCGCCTTGAATCGCCCCGAAGGCATCCGGGGAAATGGTGATTCCGATGTAGGTCTGGGTCTGTTGGAAGTTTTCATCGGTGTCCTGCTGAATCCGCTTGGGCTTGCCGTAACCGCTTATCTCCTCATTGGTCTCGGCTGCCAAGTAGAAGTCAGCCAGCTTTTGGGCCACCCGTGCGATCATCCGATCCGTTACCTTCTTTTCGTCGAGGAGTCGACTCATCAACAGGTCGTCTGAAAGCCGGGTCATCATAACGGCGTATTCGATGACTTCTCCACTTCCGCCGAGGGAGAGGACCCCATCGTCCTCCGAGATTTCAACCACTCCTCGGTAAACGTCGGAGGACAACCGCCTGTTGAGCTTCACCTCTTGATGGCAGTAAAATTTGCGCTTCTCAAGGTCCGTAAAGTCTAAGAAGCCGAAATCGACGGGTTTCTTCACCTTATAGACGTGATTTTCCGTGAAGAAGAGCAGGGAGATGTGGGTCTCGGAGAATTCAACGCTTTTCGGGCGTTCGGGATAAATAGCTGGGTTTAATAAGGCCTGCCGTAGGGCTTGTTGATCCATTTCGGGGGCCTATCTCTTTTTGATGGCGGTTACCCGCCAGCGGGGCGGATCATCGAATTCCGTATCAATGGCCAACTGAATGATGGGGAGGTCCGGATACGTTCGCTTCAATTGGTCTATATCCACGGGTTCGAAGATCTTCTTGTTGTTCAGATAGGCTTGGCGGGTCAAGGCGTTGGACTCATAGTTTTCCTTCGTCCTCTTCAAGATGCGTCTAATTGAGGCCTCCTCGGTGCATACGCATTCGGCAATCACCAAGGGCTTTGAAGCCTGCCGTGCGAGTTTTGCCGCCTTCGATCTCAGCTCCTGGGTGAAGAAGGTGGCGTCGAGAATGAGCCCTCCAATCCCTTCCCCCACCATAGCCTCCGCCCGCTTGAACATCTCCTCATATACCATCCTCCTATTGTCTTGGTTGGAAGCCACTTTCTCGTCGAAGATGTCCTTTCCCTTTAAGACCTCCCGGCGGATAAAATCCGACCTCAGGATCTCAAACCCCTTCATCCTGCCAATTTCCTCGGTGACTGGGCTCTTCCAGCTCCCGGGAAGTCCAACGGATATCAGCAAACACTCCTTGGGGACCTGAGATTCGATGGTTTCCGAAAAGGCCGTCTTCATAATAAACCCCGTTCAACGATGGATAAGGGAGCAAAGGATAACCTTTTTTACGCTAGGAAGATAATAGAAAGATAAGGGATTTTTGTCAAGAAATCCAGCGGCAACATGGTGCTGGAGTCAAATAAGAGTGCTGCTGTGTTGCAGTTTTGCCGTCAATATCGCCTCCCATCTTCTTACTGCCTACTCCTTCAGGTCTCGAAAAAACTCGCTCTTCGCAGCTCAAGCATATTTTTTCGACGATTGAAACGTTTAGGCCCCCTTTAACCCAGAACTGGGTTTTTCCCCGCTCGTGGCCTGGGAGTGGTTGTCGAAAAAATATAATTCGCGCTCAGAGCTCGTTTTTCCGGTTTTCCAGAGATCTCGAACTTTGGCCTTTGACATTCATCCTCGTGTTCGTGATCATTAGGACCGAAGACCGCAGACGGCAGACCGCGTTAGAGGACCGTGTTCGTGTCCGTTATTTGTCATTTGATATTTCGCCTCAAACCTCTAACCTCGAACTCTACTTACGTTGCGCCCCGAGCACCTGCACCGTGCTGCCTACTGCTTACTGGCTACTCCCTACTCCCTACTCTCAACCTCAGCCTCAACCTGAACCTTAACCTCTCACCTTTGGCATTTGGCATTTGGCCCTTCCCGCTTCGGGTTCCCACGGGGGGTTGACCTTCGTAGAAAAAATTCAATACACTTCCATCTGAATCAATTTCAGTTTATCGGGCTTCCATGAACACGAAAGAGGATTTACGGAGGATTTTGGCGAGGATTGATGGCAGGGGCTACAAGGCCTATAAGGATATCAAGGGGGTGTACCGCTTCGAGGCCTTTGATCTGTTCATCGACCACGTCCAGGGTGACCCCTTTGCCGCCCCTTCGCGAGTGAGGGCTCGAGTTCCCCTCGATCGGGCGGGCTTCCCTTCGTCACTCTACAGCAAGAGGATAAGGAAGATCGCCTTTGGGGACTATATCGCCAGACAATTCCGGCGAGCGCTTCAAGGGGTGGTTAAAGGCCATAGGGGAATGGGCAAGAGCGGGCTCATCGATATCGATAGCGGGGGACAGGAGATCTTGGAGAGGAACGCGGTAATGCTGGATGAGCGGCACTTAGAGGCTCGGTTCGTGGTGGGACTTCCCGCCATGGGGCGGACCATTTTGGGACGCGAGGCCATGGACATCTTCTTCAGGGAAGTTCCGCTTCTCGTTGACAAGGCGCTGTTTTATCGAAACCATGACCCCAACAGGGTGAAGGGTCTTGTGGAAGTTGCCGAGGATCAGGATTACCTGCGGGGAATGCTTCCCGAGAAGGGGTTGGTAGCCTTTATCGGTGATGGAGCTATACTTCCAAGGCGGAGTGGAGTGGATGATCGCCCCCTGGAGCGCAATGCCATACCGTTCCGTTACCCGGGGGAATTGGAGGTGGAGTTTGAGCTTCCAAACCGAGGTCATGTGGTGGGGATGGGGATACCCGCTGGGGTCACCCTCATCGTGGGAGGAGGGTTTCATGGAAAATCGACCCTCCTAAACGCCATTGAGAGAGGTATATACAACCATATCCCTGGGGATGGTCGGGAGATGGTGGTAACCCATCCCGGGGCAGTGAAAATCAGGGCTGAAGACGGCCGAAACATCGAAAAGGTCAATATCAGCCCCTTTATCAACAATCTTCCCCTCGGTAAGGATACGGTGCGGTTCTCAACGGAAAATGCTAGTGGATCCACCTCTCAGGCCGCCAACATCATGGAATCCCTCGAGGTGGGGGCGACTGTGCTGTTGATCGATGAGGATACTTCCGCTACAAACTTCATGGTGAGGGACGAACGAATGCAGGAACTGGTAGCCAAGGAGAAGGAACCCATCACCCCCTTCGTGGATAAGGTTCAGAAACTCTATCGGGATCTCAAGGTTTCCACCATCCTGGTAATGGGCGGATCGGGTGACTATTTCGACGTTGCCCATACGGTGATCATGATGGATGGCTATCGGCCCAGGTGCGTGACCCAGGCCGCCACGGATATAGCCCGGCGCCACTCTACCAAGAGGATCGATGAAGGAGGGTCGACTTTTGGCGAGGTAACTCCGCGAAGGCCGAGGATCGAAGGCTTCGACCCCAGCAGGGGGCGAAAGGAGGTAAAGATCGAGGCCAAGGGCTTGAGGACAATTCTCTATGGTCGAACGGCCATTAATCTATCATACCTGGAACAGTTAGTCGATACGAGTCAAACGCGCAGCATTGGGTTGTTCATTCACTATTACGCCCAGCAATATATCCACAAGGGTTTACCATTGTGGGACGCTCTGGAAAGGTGTTTCCAGGACCTAGAGGGGAAGGGGCTCGACATGCTCCTGCCCTATCGGGTTGGAAATTTGGCGACACCCCGGATTTATGAGGTGGCAGGAGCTATCAACCGTATGCGGACATTGAAGATTCAGTAAGGGGGGAAAAGATGGCGAGCCATGTAGTTGTTCAGACGGATTTCAAGGAGCTGACCCTGAAGGGGAGAGGCAAGATCCGGGACATCTATGACCTCGGGGAGACGCTCTTGATCGTGGCGACGGATCGGATTTCGGCCTTTGACGTTGTGATGCCTAATCCCATACCGGATAAAGGGATGGTATTGACTCAGATATCCCGATTTTGGTTTGAGGCCACCAAAGACATCGTCCCGAACCATCTCATTTCCACTGAAGTGGAGAACTTCCCCGGGGTTTGTAGGCCCTACCTGGATGTTCTAGCCCAGCGGACGATGTGGGTCAGAAAGGCGGACCCCTTACCCGTTGAATGTGTGGTGAGGGGATACCTATCGGGATCGGGCTGGGGAGAATACAAAACGAAGGGAGAAGTGTGCGGAATCGGATTACCGGCGGATTTAGTGGAATCCTCGAAATTGGAGGAACCCATCTTCACCCCGGCCACCAAGGCCGAGGCTGGAACCCATGATGAAAATATCTCCCTGGAGCGAGTGATTGAGCTCCTTGGCAGGGAGAGGGCCGAGCAGGTTAAGACGATCAGTATCTCCATTTATCGGAGGGCCAGCGAGATAGCGGAGAAAAGGGGAATCATCATTGCCGATACAAAGTTCGAATTTGGAATTTCAGGGGGGGAGCTGCTCCTCATCGACGAAGTGCTCACCCCCGATTCATCCCGCTTCTGGCCCATGGATGGGTATCGGGCCGGTGGGCCCCAGCCGAGCTTCGATAAACAATTTTTGAGGGATTATCTGCTGACCCTGGATTGGGACAAGGCTCCGCCGGCGCCCCAGCTCCCGCCGGAGATTGTCGAGAAGACCAGGGAGAGATACCTGGAGGCATTGAAACGGTTAACGGGTTAGACGGCAAGGGCGTCGCCCCGGCAAGAATGAGATCTTAAGGAGGATAGGAAATGGCTGAGATGGAGAGGATCAGAGCGGTCAAGGATAAGCACGGGGCCAAAATAATGGCCAAGGAAAACGTGGTAGGACTAGGGGCGGGATATAAGGAGACGAAAGGGGTAAAGACGGATCGCATGGCCTTGGTGGTGATGGTCAGGAAGAAGGTATCCATCGAAGAACTGAAGAAAAGGGATGTGGTTCCCGCTGTGATCGAGGGGGTGATCACCGATGTCATCGAGGTTGGCGAGATTATTGCGCTCCAGGCCAGGACTGATCGGTGGAGGCCAGCCCCAGGAGGAGTGAGTATCGGCCATTTTAAGATAACTGCTGGCACCCTGGGAGCACTGGTAAAGGATGTGGAAACGGACGAGGTCTTGATCCTATCCAACAACCACGTTATGGCGAACAGCAACGATGCGACTCCGGGGGATTCCATCCTCCAGCCAGGGCCCCACGACGGGGGTACTGTAGCCAAGGATACCATCGCGAATCTGGAGCGGTTCGTCCCCATTCAATTCCAGTCAGAGCCGCCTCCAATCCCCTGTCCGGTTTCCAAGATGGTGGCCGGGATAGCCAATTTCCTCGCCTGGCTTGTGGGCTCAAAGCATCGATTGTTGTCGGTTGTGATCCAGCAGGCGAACCAGGTAGATGGTGCCGTGGCAAAGCCCACAGGCCCCGAGGTGGTAAATAATGAAATTCTTGAGATCGGAACGGTGACGGAGGATACGGAACCGGAGTTGGGCATGGAGGTGAGGAAGAGCGGCCGGACCACGGGCCTGACCACGGGAACTATTCAGCTCCTGGATGCCTCGGTGAACGTAGGGTATGGGGGGGGAAAGACGGCCCTATTCACGAACCAGATCCTCACATCCAACATGTCCAAGGGTGGGGATTCGGGCTCCCTTCTGGTGAAACGGGAAGGCAATAGGGCGATCGGCTTGCTCTTTGCGGGCTCGGATCAGGTCACCATTCACAATCCCATTGGCTATGTGAAGGATGCGTTGAAGTTCCACTTCAGCTAAGCGAGTTTAGGTCACCCAACGCGGAGGGCTTGGGGTAAATTCCTCAATTCCCTCAATATGCGCCTCGGCCTCTCCTGTATAAGTTTTTCCAAGGGATGGTAGCCGTTGCTCAGGGCGTAGACATCGATTCCGGCTGCCTTTCCAGCTCTGATATCTTCCACCGTATCTCCCACCATGATGACTTCGCTGGGCTGAAGGCCCAAGTCCATTACAATGGCATTCACCATGTCGGGAAAGGGTTTGGGCCTTACGGCATCCTCGCCTCCCATGATGGGGGTGAAGAAACGATCGATGCCCAGATGGGAGAGCAGTTCCCGGCAAAACTTCCCCGACTTGTTGGAGGCCACCCCCAATTGAATCGAACGGCGAAAGAGCTCTTCAATGACCTCCCTTGCCCCCTCGAGAAGGGAGGTTTTATCCAGGTAGATGTCGCGATATTTGTTACGGAATAGGGGTTTGGCTTCCTCTATTTGATGAGGGGTGAGGAAGGGCCTCAAAATCTCCTCCAGCGACCCCCCAAGGTATCTTCCCAATTGCCCGAAGGGAAAGACGGGAATGGAAAAGTGCTTAAAGACTTCCACAAGCCCGAGGTAGATGGCCTCATGTGAGTCGATGATGGTTCCATCCAGATCGAAGATGACCCCCTTGGTTTGCTTGGACAGATCCCCCACAACCTCCCCGAAATGGTCGAAATAGGAACAGTCGATTCCCGTTCGAACGCAGTGCTCGAAGAGAACCTCTTTGGCATAAACCCCGTCTGCTTCCCGGGCGGCGCATCGATCGGAGTAACCATTTCCAATGTAGGTGATCAGGTGGTAAAAGGAGCGCTCTTCAAGCAATATTGCCCTCTTACAGGTACCACAGAGGCCGCAATCCCTGCTCAGATGAGGGTGCTCGATGCGGATCCGTCCGTCCCTTTTGAGGGAAATACGGTTTGCGTAAAAGGGTATGGGGGGAAGGTCGTGGTATTCCAAGAACCGGCTAATGTAGATGTCGAACCCATCGCTTACGATTTTCAGATCGATCCCTTTACGGAGACAATAGTCATGGAATCTCGCGAAGTAGGGGTCAATGAGGGATCCCTCAACGATGAAGTCCTCCACCTGCTCGGGAGTTGCCTCGAATATTTCGCCTATTCGGCCATAGGCCTCCCTCGAGCCGATTTCCCCCTCTCTATACTGTTGGTCGATCTCCTCATAATTCCCACTGGCAAAGGTGCTCAAGAGCTCGTAGCCCATATCCCTGACGCTAATCGTGCCGTCGAAATCGCAGAGGATGAGGTGCTTCATGACGTCCTACCCGCTGTCTTTGTTCCTCTTAATGCAAATGCTCTCTGGGTTCGAAGTCCGGTGAAATAGGAGGAGAAAGGGAAACGCTAATCCCCCCAATTGAGGCTCATTTTGAGGGGCGGATCTTGAACTTCTTCTCGAGGCGTTCCGCCACGACTTTAGGGACCAGGCCATTTACATCCCCCCCCAACCCGGCCACCTCTTTAACCGTTCTTGAGGAGATGAAGAAGTAGTCCCTTCCGGTCATCATAAAAAGGGTATCAAGCTTTTTGTTCAGGCTCTTATTCATATGGGCCATCTGGAATTCGTATTCAAAATCCGAAGTGGCCCTGAGTCCCCTCAGGATTACGCTGGCGTTTGTTTTCTCCACGTAATCGACCAGAAGACCCCTGAAACTCTCAACGACGACATCGGGCAACTCGTGTAAGGCTATCTTGGCCAATTCCACCCTCTCTTCAATGGTGAAGAGGGATTTCTTCTGGGCATTATCGGCAATGGCGACGATGACACCGTCGAAGATTTCCAAACCCCGCTGGATGATATCGATATGACCGTTGGTGATGGGATCAAAGGACCCAGGATATACTGCTATCTTTCCCATGAGAACCGCCTTTCGTTAAGCTTCGGATGGTTGGGGAGATGGGAACAATTGGAAGATGGAAATGGTGGTATCTCCATGGCGTTTTTTCCTTCTCAGCGAGAACCTTCCCCTTTGATCGGAGGGGGTCTCTCCGGAGCTATGCTCGATGACGACCGTTCCCCCGGCATTTACCATATCATGGGCACTGATAAATCGCAAGGTTTTGCGCCCATAACCGCTTCCATAGGGGGGATCTATGAAGACGATGTCGACCTTTTCAGCCCTCCGGCTCAAGAGCTTCAAGGCTATCTCGGCATCCCGGGAGATAACTTCAGCGCGGTCCCTGAAGCCGCAGAGGTCTATGTTCCTCATCAAGGTCCTGAGAGGTACTCTCTCCTTTTCGACGAAGATGGCCCTCTTGGCCCCCTGGCTGAGGGCTTCCAGCCCCAGATTCCCCGTTCCCGCAAACAAATCCAATACCACCGCTGCCTCCACGTTGCCTTGGATCATGCTGAAGATGGATTCCTTCACGGCGTCCCGGGTTGGCCGGATCCCCATCCCCTTAACGGCGACGAGCTTCCTTCCCTTTGCCGTCCCTCCTAAAATTCTCATACACTCCATCCTCGTTTTCGAATCCGGCCTCAGAGCGATGATAATTCGGCGATTCTTTTCCGTATATTGTCCTGGTGGGAACCCTTCCAGTAGATTCGGGAACACTCGGGACATGATCTGAATTCGGAATAGGTGGAGAAGACGAACTCCGGAACCCTTCCCTCCACCTCCTGCTTGGGCATCTTCTCCAGCTCCCGGTTGCAGATGAGACAGCGGGACAAAACCCGTTGCTCGTCGAT
The DNA here is from genome assembly GCA_964346935.1 of uncultured Syntrophobacterales bacterium. Classification (GTDB taxonomy): domain Bacteria; phylum Desulfobacterota; class BSN033; order WVXP01. The sequence goes on along the minus strand of CAYFXP010000313.1, from coordinate 4,814 downwards.
CTTCAACCCCAATTCCCTCATAACGCTCCTCAACTGGAGATCGGGATTGTCCTCACGAACCATGATAATCCCCTCGAAATTTCCCCCATGGGGAAATTTAGTGTTCCCGGTCAAGAATATCCTCCCCCTTCCCTTTTCCATGAGGACCTGCGGGTCATTACCCCGCCAGTACATGGTGTCATATCCAAGGATTCTCAACCATTTCGCCAACCTTCCCAGCATACAGTCGACAATGAATCGTTCAGCCATTTGATTTAGATGCACGCCTTATGAGGTCGAAAGCACAACGCCGCGCTTCCTCCAAGATGGTTTCTTCGTCCTTCACCCTGCGATTAGCCATGAGCACTTTCCCATCGCAGATGAGGGTGTCGACGCATGCTCCATTACCGGAGTAGGCCAGGTCTGAGTGGAGGTCGAAATGAGGAGTTAGCTCAGGCCTTTGGAGATCGATCAAGGCTAAGTCCGCCAGGGCGCCCTCTTTGATCTCCCCGCAGTTTAACCCAAAGGCCTGGGCCCCATTGATGGTTGCTATCTGAAAAGCCTCGCGGGCTGGTAAGACCGTGGTGTCTCTATGGTGGTATTTCTGCAAAAGGGAGGCGAATTTTATGCTCTCGAGCATATCCAGGTTGTTGTTGGATGAGCACCCGTCTGTTCCAAGGGATATGGTAATTCCTGCCGTCTTTAGCCTGGCATAGGGGAAGGCCCTCCCCACAGCCAGTTTCATATTGGAGATAGGGTTGTGGACGACTTTGACGTCGTGTTTCTTCAGGAGCAAGATTTCCTTCTGGTTGAGGTAAACGGCGTGACATGCGATGACATTAGCTCCTAGGAAACCGATTTTCTCCAGGTATTCAGCTGGACGAATGCCGTGTTTTCGGATACAGTCCTCCACCTCCTCTTGGGTTTCGGATAGGTGGATGTGGATGAGAAGCCCATTGGCCCGGGCAAAATCCGCCGCCCACTTCAAACTCTCCTCGGAAACGGTATAGATGGCATGAGGGCCCAAGCTGAAAGCGACCCGGTCGCCGTATTTCCCGCTCTCCTCGAATAACTTCGTGTTTATCTCGATTTGTTCTTCCGCCTTCTTCCTGTCAAAGAAGTCGATGAACACGGCGCTTATGGCCGCACGGATTCCCATGTCCAGAACTGCCTGGGCAGTTCCCTTCCAGAACCAATACATATCATTGAAAAAGGTGGTCCCCGTTTTGATCATCTCCAAACAGGCAAGTCTCGCTCCGCAGTAAATGTCCTCCTCCGTCATTTGGGCCTCCGCCACCCATATCTTCTTCTCGAGCCAATCCTGGAGGTGCATATCGTCTGCGTAACCCCGGAGGAGGGTCATGGCAGCGTGGGTGTGCCCATTGATGAAAGAGGGGATCGCCGCCTTGCCATTCCCTGATATCTGCATCTCCGCCGGAGCCCCAATGGAATCGGCGATCATTTGAATGGTGTTACCCTGAATGAGGATATCCTTTTTTCGCCCATTTAAGGTAACGCCTTTGATTAAGATACTCACTTCACCTCCTCTATAATAGCCAGGACGAGGCTTTTCACCTTCTCCATATTACTCACTGCATTTCGGAGAATCTCATCGGCCGTAAGGGGCGCTTTGGAGATCCCGTGGCAGTAATTGTCGACGGAGCAGATGCTCGCATAAGAAATCGAGAGCTCCTGCGCCAGGGTCGCCTCGTTTGCCATGGTCATACCGACCACGTCACCGAACTGTTTTAGCAGGTGAATCTCGGCACGGGTTTCCAGCCGCGGGCCCGTGGTTTGAATATAGATACCCCCGCTAGTTACCTCGATTTTTCGTTCCTTTGCAACCCTCAGGATGAGCCGACGGAGATCCTCGTTCAATCCTGGGGTGATATGGCGAATTTCGTCATCAAAGAGGGTTTGAATCCCCCATAGGTTGATATAATCATGGGGGATGAGAATGCTTCTTGGGGGGATCTCCGGCTTGAGACTTCCCACGGAGTTGACTCCGATAATCCTTGGCATCCCTACATGCCTGAAAGCACTGAGATGAGCCCGATGGTTGATTCGGTGGGGAGGGATGCTATCGTCGATCCCGTGTCGGGACAAGAAGACGATGTCATCGGACTCCAAGACGGTCACCCTTCCGAAACGGGTAGATACCTCCACCTGATTTGCCTCCTCTAAGAGGCCTATCCGCCGAAAGGCTGTTCCAGCAATAATGCCCGTTTTCGCCATTGTGCCTCCTACAGCGAAGGGGCCTGTTATCTTAAGGAGAGATATCCTTACCCGCCTATGGTAGGGAATTTTTCGACTTAGGTCAATTCCGATTACAAAACCCTCTTTAGTGGACTATTTCAAGGGCATGAAAGAAGTAAGCGATCTCGAAAGAGGCCGTATTGGGACCATCGGAACCGTGGACGATATTTCTCTCTATATTCGACCCGAACTGCCTTCTGAGGGTCCCCTCGGTTGCCTCTTGAGGGTTGGTAGCACCCATCAGATCCCTCACCCTCTGGATAACGTTATCCCCCTCTAAGACCATGACTACCGCTGGGCCCGAAGACATGAATGTGGTGAGGCTCTCAAAGAAGGATTTTCCCCGATGAACCGCGTAGAACTCCTCCGCTTCCCTCTTGGACATGTGGACCATCTTCAGGCCAATCACCTTCAAGCCGTTTTCCTCGAACCTCTTAATGACTTCGCCAATCAATCTCCGTTCGACTCCGTCCGGCTTCACGATGGATAGGGTCCTTTCCATAAGTTCCTCCGAGAACGCTTGAGGGAAATTCAGAGAGGCGAAACGGGGAAAATGTACAGCGGGACAAATAAGCTTGTCAAGGCGAGGTTAAGGTTGAGGCTAAGGTCAAGGGTGAGGTTGAGAGTAGGGAGTAGAGAGTAAGTAAAGTCCAGGTTAAGGTTAAGGGTGAGGGAAAGCTGTCGCTATGGTGCTTGCTGCTTAGTGCTTACTCGATGGTGGAGAATGGAAAGCGAAGAGTAGGGACGGAAATACTCGAGGAACTCCGGCTACGTCGAGGAGCTTACATTTGACAGAGGCTGAGAAATGCCCTATGTATTTCGTTATTGGGAAACGAGATGATACGGAAAAGGGAGAGGAATGGACGAGAAGAAAAATGAGTCTGGAAAAACTCACGATGGAGCAACCTATGACGTTGTCATCATCGGGGGCGGTCCCGCCGGCTTAACGGCAGGGCTCTATGCGTCTCGCGCAAGGCTCAAGGCCCTCCTTTTGGAAGCGATGATGGTGGGGGGGCAGATGGTGACCACTGATATTGTTGAGAATTACCCCGGTTTTGCGCAGGGAATCTCCGGAACAGAGCTAACCTCCATTATGGAGGAGCAGGCCAAAAGGTTCGGGCTCATGACGGAAATGGGGGAGGTTGTCGGCCTCGAGGTGGCCGACGGTAAGAAATCGGTTAAGACAGCGGGGGGAGCGTATCAACCCGAGGCCGTTATCATCTGCACGGGAACGGAATACCGAAAGCTGGGTATTCCGGGGGAAGCGGAATTCACGGGACGCGGGGTTTCTTACTGCGCGACCTGCGATGGAGCATTCTTCCAGGACAGCAAGATCGTGGTCGTGGGAGGAGGGGATTCCGCATTGAGCGAGGCGCTCTTTTTGACGAAATTTGCTGGGGAAATCACCATCATCCATAGGAGAGATGCCTTGAGGGCTACCAAGATCTATCAGGAGAGGGCCTTTGCCAACCCCAAGATCAATTTTCTCTGGGATTCGGTGGTCGAGGAGATCAGAGGGAATCAAACAGTGGAGAACGTTATCGTGAAAAACGTGAAGTCCGGCGAGGTGAGCGAGGTTCGGACAGAGGGCGTTTTCATGTTCATCGGCATCGAGCCCAAGACAGCATTTCTCAGAGGCGTGGTTGAATTGGATGAGAGTGGATATGTTGTTGCCGACGAGACCAACCTTCAAACATCGGTGGAGGGAATTTACGCGGCGGGAGATGCTCGAAAAAAATTGCTAAGGCAAGTAGCTACGGCGGTGGGGGATGGGGCAACTGCTGCCTTTGCGGTCGAAAAGTACTTGGAAGAGAGGGGGAGGCCTTGAAGTCCACTTCGCTGCCTGGATATACTAAAAAAAGTGCAAGATTTCTTGAAGAAGGAAAGCCCTTACGATTTGGCATACCCAGCGTAAGGACAGAAAAGGGCTGAATTTGAAGACGAGGAGGGAGTCGGATGAGAGAGAGCGTGGAAAAGGTCTTGCAGAAGATTAGGCCGTCCCTTCAAGCCGATGGAGGCGATATCGAGTTGATCGATATCCAAGACGGAGTGGTGAAGGTCAAGCTGACCGGTGCCTGTGGTGGTTGTCCGATGTCACAGATGACCCTTAAGATGGGTGTAGAGCGGACACTGAAAGAAGAGGTGCCCGAGGTAAAAGGGGTTGAGGCCGTTTAGCAATGGGGATTGACGGGTTTCCCCAGGGGTGCTTTCCATGCACCTTCTGTTTCCCGCAGGAATGCTCCATGCATCCCGAGCTCGATCATGAGACATGTTCCGGTTGTGGCGTTTGCTTGGAGATTTGCCCCAACGAAGTTTATCAAGTGGTTGGCGAGAGGCCAAAACCCGTTGCTCTGGAGGAATGTATTGAATGCGGAGCCTGTGAGGAACAGTGTCCCGTTCATGCTATTGTATTGTTTGATGATTAGCCCCCTTGCATTCCAAAGAGGATCAAATCCTCAATCCGAAATACTAAATCCTAAACAAACCAGTCTGTGAAATCCTCTGATCTTTGAAAAACGAGCTCTGAGCGAATTGCGGGTCTGCGGTGTTGCAGTCAAACAATGAATAAATCCTGAATC
>CAYFXP010000312.1:0-7243 GCA_964346935.1 uncultured Syntrophobacterales bacterium | reverse complement strand
CGTGTTCCCTTGTGGAGTGGAGATAGCGGTCCTCTGGGAACACAGTCATCAAACAAACCGCTATCGGGCCCACAGAAAATATACGCTCCGTACCTAAGTACGGAGTCAAGTCTTTTTTTGGACCTTTTCATTTTTTTAGCCTTGGTTAGGCCCCTCAAATCATGCCATAGCTGATTTGAAGCTACCTAATTTCATAGCCCATCTCGATTCAGATCCTGGGTTAAGCTTTCGATAATCGGGCAGCCCGTCAAGGGTCCCTCGCCCTGACACTTTCCTACCAAGTCCAAAAGGATCTGCCGTAGCCTCGTGAAATGATCGACTTTCGTCTCGATTTCCCTGGCCTTCTCTAGAGCGAATTGCCGCACCTCATCACATCCCGCCTGTTGGCCATCCGAGAGGGCAAGGAGCCGGCTGATTTCCTTCAAGGTAAAGCCAAGGTTCTGTGCCCGCTTGATGAAACGAATTCTCTTGATCGTTTCAAGAGGGAATTCCCGGTAACCCGATTCCCGCCGTGGTGGTTTCGGCAGAAGCCCCCGCCTTTCATAGTATCGGATTGTCTCAACGCCCACGTGGGCTGCCCTGGCCAGCTGGCCTATGGTTAAACTTCTCATGATTCGCGCCTCTATTAAAAATAAACTCCGTACCATAGTACGGAGTCAACCCTTCTTTACATTTTTGGATCTAATTTCGTGTGTTGCCTTGAAAGTCCAACTTCCCTCAATCTTTACAGAATCTTAATCCTTTTTTTATCCAACCTTTAATTCCCCCTGGTACCTATTAACTTAAATGTAGGTTTGGGCCTTTGAAATGATTGTAGCCACAGAAATGCGACTGAAGGAAAAATTACCAGAGGTATGAGAATCAAAGGCTACATGGCTGCTTTAACGGTGATTGGGAGCGAGGCTTATAAATGGAAGGAGGGTAGCGAGATGAATACACGGAGAAAGTTCCTCTTGGAGGGAATTAATATTCTCGCCGGCGTTGGCGTTTTTTTGGGCACCCTCTCGATGAGAGGTCATGGGCTCTGGGCAAAAACGAAAAGGATCGTCCTTCCCAAAGGGACAGAGAGGGAGAGCCTCCGCCACCGCAACCCCGCGGAATTGGACACCAGAGACTTGGAGATCACGCCACTGAAGGATTTCGGAACTATGGGGCCAACTGATATTGCCGTTGAGATCAAGAAATGGTGCTTAGAGGTCACCTCCGATCAAGTTCCCCCGCTCTGTCTGACCTATGATCAAATTCTCGACATGCCCCCCGTTGAGAGAAGAGTACTCCTGATTTGTCCGGGGGTATTCGCGAATCATGGAAATTGGAAGGGTATCTCCATCGCGAGATTGCTTCGGATGGCCGGGATCGGAAATGGCATAACCCATGTGGAAGTTAAGGGGTCCAAAACACCTTACGAAAAGGCGGTGAGGTATCCCCTGGATGATATCCTCTCGGACAAAGTCTTTCTGGCCTACGCAGTGAACGGACAGGCCCTTCCCAGGAAACACGGATTTCCCTTGCGCGCGGTGGCTGAGGACTACTTCGGATACGACTGGGTCAAGTACGTCCATAGCGTAACGGCCATTGGCAGTCTTTCTTATCGCAAGCCATAGAGGTTTTGTCCTGGTCCATTTAAGCCTGGGAGTGTCGCTTGGGTTTTGCCAGGAAGATAGGCGTAGCGCTCTAGCCCTCTCGCATAGAGATACAATTCAATTGAGACGTGCCGGGATCCGTTCACCAACACTTTGGGACAAAGGAGGTAACCTATGAAACGACGGAAATTGGCCTTTGCACTGGGGTTCATAACGGTACTTGGCATGCTGGTAAGCGGAATAGCCCATGCGGAAGAGGGCCAGCGATATGACATCACCATCACAAACGTTACCCGGGGACAAATTATCAGCCCGCCCATAGTGATCAGTCACAGCAAGAATTTTGAGCTGTTCACGCTGGGAGCTTCTGCAAGCGCGGAACTGGCTGCGCTGGCAGAAGATGGGGTTACTGAACCTCTTGTAGATTACCTTGCAACACTCCCTTCCGTGCTGGATCATGCAGTGGCGCCAGGACCTCTCATGCCCGGTACTTCTGTGACACTGCGGGTCCTCACGCGCGGGGGTTTCAGGTTGATCTCCGCAGCGGGAATGCTGGTAACCACCAATGATGCCTTCTTCGCCATTCGCGGTATGAGAGTACCTCGTTATGGAGCTGAGGCCGTTGAAGCGGAAGCCTACGATGCGGGAAGCGAAGTGAACTCTGAGTCCTGTGAGTTTATCCCTGGCCCTCCATGTGGAAACGGAGGTATTCGAAACCCCGAAGGAGCAGAGGGATACGTCCACATCCATGCGGGCATCCATGGCAACGGCGATCTGGATCCCGCCATGCATGACTGGCGAAACCCGGTTGTAGAGGTTTCGATTCGGCGGATCCCGTGATGTATATGTAACTGAGAGGCGTTATCCTGGCTGGGGCGAAAGCAAACGGATCTCGGCACCCCTACCCCAAGGACGAATCCTTTCAACGGCCCCCTCGGGCGAGTACTTAACCATTTTCGAATTTTCCTGAAGGGCTCACATGTTGATAAAAAACCGTAATTCCCAACCCTAGTAACCAACTCGGCTGTATTGGTTGGTCCACCCGGTAATTCAATACCGCCATAATATCAATCATTGCTGCAAATGAAAAATCATATCCTGAGACCGGAGAGCTGTTCAATTTGTCGACACAGCGAATCATCATACGTTATATTTTTATTATTAGGAATGTATATTTGGCGGAAGACCTGAGAATGGTTTCCACCATGGCAAATGGAACAGGGGAGAAGATAATGGTTTCAGCTGGTATGCCCGGTCCCATTCTCATTGTGGAGGACAATAAGAAAACTGCATCCCTTGTGGCTCTGTATCTTGCGCGGGAGGGATTCCAGACGGTGGTTGCTTATGACGGTCAGGAGGCCTTGAAGCTGGCAGAGCAATATAGACCCATCTTTATCATCCTTGATTTGATGCTTCCTTTGGTGGACGGCTGGGAAGTGTGCAGACAAATCAGGCGATCATCTGACGTTCCCATCCTTATGCTTACTGCCCGGGGGGAAGAGGTCGATCGGATCTCGGGACTAACCCTCGGCGCCGATGATTATGTCGTAAAGCCCTTCAGCCCGCGGGAGATCGTTGCGCGCGTTAAAGCTATTCTCAGGAGGGGGCGCTTGGGTCCAACCAAGGAGAAGAGTATTCTGTCCCACGGAGATCTCGTCTTGGATCGGGAAAAGCGCAAGGTGAGCCTGAGCGGGCGTCCGGTTTCCCTCACTCCTCACGAGTATAATCTCCTTCAAGCCATTATGGCCGCCCCAGGTAAAGTCTTTACCCGTGATGAGCTTGTGGAGCATATCTATCCAAAGGGTGAGGCAGTGGTGATTGACCGCGTCATAGATGTTCACATTGGAAAGCTCAGGCGGAAAATTGAGAAGGACCCATCTCGTCCGCGATATATCCTGACTGCCAGAGGCGTCGGATACCAATTCGCAGAACCCGAAACCGAGTGAGGAGGAGTATCTAAAAAAAGTGAAAAGAAGCCTCCTTTGGAAGCTCCTCGGAATTAATATCCTCACTATCGGATTCGTGATAGTTATGGTATGGCTGGCCATAGACTATCTTGCCGCGGACTATTTCATGGTTCTGATGAAAAAATATAATATTTCCCCAACAGAAACCCATCAAATGTTCCTCGATGCGGTCCACCGTTATCTTATTTGGGCCAGCCTGGGTGCCCTTGTTCTGGTCTTGACCCTCAGCTTTTTGCTCATGAAAAAGGTATTGAGCCCGCTCACACGAATGACCGACATTACGCGGAAGATCGCATCGGGGGATTACTCGGATAAGGTGCCGATAACCTCTCGAGATGAAGTAGGTCAGTTAGCCGCGGCTTTCAACCGCATGGCCGAAAGCCTTCAAAAGATCGAGCAACTTAGGAAAACGATGGTGATCGACGTGGCCCATGAACTCAGGACACCCCTGACAAACATTCAGGGCTATCTCGAAGCCTTAACTGATGGAGTCGTACAACCAACCAGAGAGAACTTTGAACTGCTTCAGGAGGAGACACTGCGGTTGGTTCACCTCGTGGAGGACATCCTCCGTCTAGCAAAAGCGGATGCCGCGAAGGCCACGCTCCATAAAACCGAGGTCCACATTGTCCGGTTGATTATCGGGCTCCTCGAGCCCTTTCGAGCTCAATTCGATGAAAAGGGAATTAAGGTGGAGACCCATTTCATTGACGGGGCCAACCGCGTTCGCGCAGATCTCGACAAGATGTCACAGGTGATCACCAACCTCCTGCAAAACGCTTTACAATATACCCTGCGGGGTGGCACGGCCAGAATCTCCACGGAATATGTGCCGGGAGAGCTCAAGGTCGTTTTTGCCAATACTGGCGGTGAGGTAGCGGAAACGGATCTTCCCTTTATCTTTGAGCGGTTTTACCGGGGCGAAAAATCCCGCTCACGTGACCACGGGGGGGCGGGCATCGGCCTCGCTATCGTCAAGGAATTGGTCGAAGGCCACGGCGGAAAGGTCGGGGCCGAAGTCTCCTCGGGGGAGGTGAGGATCTGGTTCACCCTTCCTGCCAGCAACCCTGTAACCATGCTTTAAGCTTTACAGAATCTTTATCCTCTTATTATTGAATCTTTACATCTTTTGGGTATTTCATAAGTGTGCCTTTGAAAAGGGAAATTTGCTCTGCACATAACAAAAAAAGGGATCAATTCACGGAGGTAAAAATGAAAAATTTGTTGATACTTTCTATCGTCACGTTATCCATAATCTTGGGACCGCAATGGTCTCTTGCCAAGCAGGACGAGGAGGGAAAAATCATGGTTGAGGAAAAGAGGATGACCCGTATCGCCACATTTGCAGGGGGTTGTTTTTGGTGTACGGAGGCCGATTTCGAAAAAGTGCCCGGCGTTGTGAAGGTGATTTCAGGCTATACGGGGGGGCGCAAAGAAAACCCCTCTTATAAGGAAGTATCGTCTGGCACGACAGGACACGCGGAGGCGATCCAAGTCTATTACGATCCCTCCAAAATAACGTATCAGGGGTTACTCGATGTCTTCTGGAAGCATATCGATCCAACGGACCCCGGGGGACAATTTGTCGATCGGGGAGCCCAATACCGGAGCGCCATATTCTATCACAATGACGAACAAAAACGATTGGCAGAAGAATCGAGGGAGGAACTGGAGAAATCAGGAAGATTCAACAAGCCCATTGTTACGGAAATCGTGCCGCTGACCACATTCTATGAGGCAGAGGAATATCACCAGGATTACTACAAAAAGCACTCACTGAGGTACAAGTACTACAGATATGCGTCCGGTCGCGACCAGTTCCTGCAGAAAATGTGGGGCAAGAGCGAAAAGACCACAGGGGCAAAAAGAGAGGGAGCCTACGCAAAGCCTGACGACGCAACGTTGAGAAAAATGCTGTCACCCCTGCAGTATGAGGTGACCCAGAATAACGGCACCGAACCAGCCTTTCAGAATGAACACTGGGATAACAAAATAGAGGGGATTTACGTTGACATAGTATCCGGAGAACCCTTGTTCAGTTCGCTGGACAAGTTTGATTCCGGAACCGGATGGCCGAGCTTTACCAGGCCCTTGGAGCCAAGCAACATCGTTGAAAAAGAAGACAGGAGCCTCTTTATGCGCCGTACCGAGGTGAGAAGCAAACATGCCGACTCCCATCTCGGCCATATCTTTCCGGACGGCCCGCCGCCGACAGGGCTTCGGTATTGTATCAATTCTGTTGCACTGCGATTTATTCCGAAGGGGGATTTGGGAAAAGAGGGCTATGGGAAATATTTGAAGCTGTTTGAAAGGGCAGAGTAGCCCTGGAATCCTTTGTCGAAGCGATGTTTTGCAATTTCTCCAGCTCCGTACGGAATTAGGGGTTTAAGGGTGGCATTTCGTCGCCATTCCCTCTCATCAATAGCTTGGACCAACAAGGCCTCCATTTTATCATTGCCAGACCGTTCTAGGAGATCTCCAAGGTGGATCACCGCGATGATATGGACAAAGAAGTGTTTTACCCCGGGATTTTCCAAGCGATTGGGCTCCTCATACTTCTCTTGCTCCTTCTGATCGGGTTGGGGGCTATCATCGATACCCTTGAGTTTTTCCAGGAAGAGTCGCTTATCATCTCGGCAGGCAATACCATTTCATTCGCCATTATCCTTGCATGGGGCGCCAAGAAGTCCAGGGTCCCCTTTGGAGAGATCTTTCCTATGAGACCATTCCCCGCTCCGCTGCTCATTCCCATGGGTCTGGTTGTCCTTGGCATCAGCATTGTGGGCTCTGAGCTTGATAACGTATTCCGCGCCATCCTTCCTCCGCCCGATTGGCTGAACGACATCTTCTTGCGGCTCGCAGGGCATGATACGAGTCTCTGGGGTTCAATTCTCGCCCTGGTTATCGTGGCTCCCATGACTGAAGAGCTCCTGTTTCGGGGGCTCTTCCTGCGTGGTTTCTTGAGTCGTTATAGCCCCCGTAAAGCCATCCTGGTTTCGGGCATATTTTTTGGGCTTTTTCATCTGAACCCATGGCAATTCGTCCACACAACCGTCATCGGGATTCTCCTTGGATGGTGGTTTCTCAAAACAAAGTCCCTTATCCCCTGCCTTTTTGGCCATGCCCTCAACAACAGCCTGCTATTCATATACAGGGATATTTTCAATCTCCATATCTCGGGTTATACAACGGGAATGGGCCAGGGTGTTCAGTTTCAACCACTCTGGCTCGATGCCGCTGGCCTCGTGTTACTGATATGTGGAATCTGGGTGCTGATGCAATTGTTGCAGCGGGCCGGGGAGTCACCTTCCCAGAACCAATGATCGGAAAACGTTGAAACCTTTCCCACCTGAGCGGGAAATTTACGGAGGCCTTGCCCCACAATGGTGTCGATAGAAATAGTGAGGCGGGCGGCAAGCCCCTGAGGGCCACCCACGAGGATGATCTGGCTCAGGGGAAGGGACGATAAAAGAAAGGTGGGAGCCTGGGATTGGCTCCTACCTTTCGGCATGTGGTTCTGGATTAATGGGCGCGCTTAGTACATCCCGCCTCCCGGAGGCATGGGCGGCGGCGCCGGGGCCTTCTTCTCGGGCTTCTCCGCCACCATGGCCTGGGTGGTGATCATCAGTGATGCCACACTCGAAGCATTCTGAAGGGCCAACCTCACCACCTTCGTGGGATCAATGATCCCCG
>CAYFXP010000311.1:0-2494 GCA_964346935.1 uncultured Syntrophobacterales bacterium | reverse complement strand
CCTTCGGGGAGAAGTAGATGACGATCCCGATCTCAAAGCCAAGGAAGCTGACACGGTCGATCAGGAGGATATGCTCGGCCGCGACATGAACATCGCAGCGATGTATCTCAGGGAGATGAAAAAGGTTCCCCTGCTTACGAGGGAAAAGGAGGTTGAACTGGCCAAGCGGATTCAGCTTGGTGAGCGGAAAATGCACATTCTCCTCTTGAAAGGTTCAGCCGCCATCGAAAACATTGACCTCTCAGGCCAAGAATTGGAGCATGGGGGGATCAAGCTCGAGGAGCTTTCCAATCCTTCTGGGAATGGCGGGGATAGATTCCGACAACTGCTGACAGAGCTGAAAAAAACGGAGGCCAATGTGGAGGCAGCAAAGGCGGAGATGATTCAGTCAAACCTCCGACTGGTCGCCTGTATCGCTAAACGGTATCTCAACAGGGGCCTATCCTTCCTGGATCTCATTCAGGAAGGAAATCTGGGATTGATGAAAGCCGTGGGAAGGTACGACTACAGGAGGGGATTTAAATTCAGCACGTATGCTTCCTGGTGGATCAGGCAAGCCATTACCAGGGCCTTGGGCGACAAATCCAGGACGATACGGATTCCCAACCACCTGTTAGAGATGAAGAGCAAAATTGTCAAGGGGTTTCATCAGTTGGTCAAGGAGCTTGGCCGGAAGCCCCTCCCCGAGGAAATTTCAGCACGGACGAAGATTCCCCTGGCCGACGTTCAGAAGGTCCTTGAGATCGCTCACGAGCCGATTTCCCTGGAAACTCCGGTGGGCGATGATGGTGGTAAACTGGAAGACCTGATGGAGGACGGGAATAGTTCGAGTTTTGGCGACGATCTCCTCCAGAACATGGATCAGGAAAGGAAAACGCGAGCTCTTCTTTCGCTTCTCAATTGGAGGGAGGCGCAGATTTTGCGCCTTCGATTCGGCATCGGTGAGCCGTCAACCTATACATTGGAGGAGGTTGGGAAGCGCTTCGGCATATCGCGGGAAAGGGTTCGGCAGATCGAGGAGAGAGCGCTTAACAAGCTCAAGGCCCAACGAAAGGCGGTGGCAGTTCAGGGTGCCCTCTAGCCCATCGCGAAATAGGCCTTTTGCTCAAAAAAACCGCTCACCGTGGCCTCATCGCTCGGTTCACAGGGTTACTCCCGCCAAAGTCAAAAAAGCAATGATATAGACAAAAGCCCAACCCCTATTCGTCGCAACCTTTCTTTACCTCCAGTCTCATAGTAAGGCCAAAAAAGGGCAATCGAATCCAGCGGCGAATGGCTCTCGAAATCGAGAACGCCATATTGACTTACCGTACTATTCCCCTTTTAATCGTAATTTTGCACTGGTCCCCTGGCTTTCCTGGGTAAAGGCAGCGCATTGAAAAGTGGGAATTGGGGTTACCAAAAATAAATCGATACGAAACTGAGATGATGGAAATTGACACAGTAACGAGTGCTCTCTACTCAAGCATCTGTTTTGAAGAGGGCGGGAAGCCAGCACTGGATAAATTGAGGAACCTGTCCATACCCGAAGGTAAGCTGACCAATAATAACGATGATCCTCCTTTTGTTATGAGCGTTGAACAGTTTATTAACACGTTTAATCAGCAGCTCTCCAGTGGTACGCTAAAATCATTCTATGAGGGGGACATATCAAGTCGAACGGAATTGTTTGGAAGAATAGCTCACAGATTCAGTACTTACGAAGCGAAGTTCAATCTTGGTACGTCCGAGCAGTTAGATCCTGTGTAGGCAATGTGGGCCGCTAGTGGTAAGCTCCTTTAAACCAAAACCAAAAAGAGGGAGCTATGAACCAGCTAACAGCCCACAAAACAGAGTATACCAGGAATCGGGGTGATTTGTATCTTGCTTTTGAGCTGGGCAGCAAGGAATGGAAGTTGGGGTTTTCGGTTGGGTTTGGCCAGAGGCCTCGGGAGAGGACGGTTTCGGCGGGAGAGATTGGTGGTGTTAGGCGAGAGATTGAGCGGGCGAAGAGGCGTTTTGGGTTGTCTGATGAGGCGCGGGTATTGAGTTGTTATGAGGCTGGGCGGGATGGTTTTTGGTTACACCGGTATTTGGTTCACCAGGGGGTGGGGAATCTGGTTGTGGATTCATCGAGTATCGAGGTGAACCGCAGGGCGAGGCGGGCCAAGACGGACAGGATGGACCTTGGCAAGCTGCTTTCGATGCTCATGCGGTATGACCATGGGGAGCGGAAGCTTTGGAGTGTGGTGAGGGTACCGACGGTGGAGCAGGAGGACAGCCGTCAGCTTCATCGGGACTTGGAGGCGTTACGGGGGGAGCGGACTCGGCATATCAACCGGATCAAGGGGCTTTTGGCAAGCTATGGGGTTCGGATGAGGGTGGGCCGAGGCTTTTTGGATCGATTGGAGACCAGGCGGCTGTGGGATAGGAGGCCGCTACCTTTGGGATTGAAGAAGCGCCTCGTGCGGGAGTACGAGCGGCTTGAGATGGTTAAGGGGCAGGTTAAGCAGGT
>CAYFXP010000310.1:0-32118 GCA_964346935.1 uncultured Syntrophobacterales bacterium | reverse complement strand
GGCCATGTTGTAGTCTGCCCATTTCCGATTTGTCAACCTCTCTTCCCGTACGATCTGATGATATACCTCCGTTCCGGGTAGCGGGGTGAGGAAATTATAACAGACAAAGTCGAGCTTGGAGTTCCGCGCCATTTCATTGGTGTACCGAATGCTCTTTTCGTCGTCTCGATCGAAGCCCAACACAAAGGAGCCCCAAACGATCATCCCATAGCTCTTTATCTTCCTGATCAGCTTATGAAAGTACTCCGGCTTGTTGAAGTTCTTCCCCATTTCATCCAGGGTATTTGGTGAGAAGGATTCAAAGCCGATGGCAAAACCCAAGCATCCGCTTTGTGCCGCCAATTCCAATAGTTCATCGTCCTGGGCGATCAGGATAGTCGATTGACTGCCCCACCGCACCTTCAGGGGGATGAGGGCCTTTAACAGTTCCTTGGTCCTCTCCCTTTGGCTGAGGATGGTATCGTCGATGAAGAATACGTTCCTTGTAGGGAGGGTCTTGATTTCCTCAACCACGTCTTCAATGGGCCTGAAACGGTACTTCCCCCCGTTGAAGAGCTTCACCGAACAGAAACTGCAATTGAAGGGGCATCCTCGGGTAGTTTGAACGGTGTTGACGGTCACATAGTCCCCTGGATTGAGCAAATCCCTTCGTGGCAGGGGTAAGCCCTTCAAATCGACAAAAGTCCCGTTTTGATATCTCCTCTCAAGTTTCCCGCATCTGAAGTCACTGATCAATTTCTCCCACAATCCCTCCGCTTCACCGATGACCACGGAATCGCAGTGCTGTAAGGCCTCATCGGGAAGGGTTGAGACATGGATTCCGCCCATCACCACCTTCACCCCCTCTCCCTAAAGGCATCGGCGATCTCGTAAGCCCGGGGGGCCGTGGTGGTGAGACATGTAATCCCCACGAGATCGACTTTCTTATCGAAATCGATGGGGTTTACGCCTTCATCAGTAATGGAGACCTCGATGTTCCTCGGCGTGTAGGCCGCGATCATGCACAAATTGAGCGGGGGGGAATAGGCCTTGGCTTTTAGGGAATTGAAGAGGCCTTTCTGAAGAAAGGGAACGTTGGCCGCGTTAAACGGATTGTTTGGATTGATCAGTTCAATTCTCATTTTCTTAAAATTCTGTAAGAACGGAACCCTTCAAGGAGTAATGCCCCTTTATAACTCCAGAAATTCAAAATATCAATGAAAAAATGGCTTCGTTGAATTGTTTTTTCGCCAAAACCGTTTAATTTCATAAGGAATTTCCAATACTTATTCTCATCTATTGAAATGGCGGATAATGAAAAACAATGAGTCCGGGTGCTCAATGTTCTCGTAGCCCTATGCTCTCCTCCCCCTATGTTCTCGTCCCCCTATTTGACAGAAAACGAATTTCCGAGTAATCAAATGAGAAGGGCTTTCCATAAACCGTAAGTCAAAAAGCGAACCCGTGGAAGCACTGCTATTGGGGGGCGTTTTCCCCCTCGTTGCCACGAGCTCATGTTCGGCGAGGTAAGTCTCTCCGTAATCCAATAAGGAGTTGAATCCATGAATAAAAAAGCATCAACCCAACTTCGCGGGCTTCTGACCAATGACAAAATCATCGCGGCCCCCGGGGCTTTTGACGCCCTTTCCGCCAGGCTTGTGGAGCAGGCGGGTTTTCCAGCGGTGTACATCAGCGGGGCCGGGGTGGCGAGCAGCCGATTGGGAGTTCCGGACATCGGGTTGACCACGATGAACGAAGTCCTCGACACGGCGAAGAACATCGTGAGCGCTACGAATATCCCCGTGATCTGCGATACGGACACCGGATACGGAAGTGCCATTAACCTCATGAGGACGGTCACGGAGTTTGAGAGAATTGGGGTGGCGGCAATCCAGGTTGAGGACCAGATCACGCCGAAAAGGTGTGGACACACGGAGGGGAAACAGCTCATAACCAAGGAGGAAATGGTCAAGAAAATCGAGGCATTTCAATATGCCAGGCGGTCGGACTTAGTCCTCATCGCTCGCACCGACGCCATCGCCGTTAATGGCTTCAATGATGCCATCAATAGGGCAAGGGCTTACGCCGAGGCAGGCGCCGATGTTCTCTTTGTCGAAGCACCGAGAACCACCGAGGAAATGAAACGCATTCCGGAGTTGCTCGACATCCCCTTGTTGGTCAATATGGTTGAAGGTGGTGGGAAGACCCCCCTGCTTCCGGTCAAAGAGCTGGAGACCATGGGATTCCGGATCGCTATCTACCCGACCTCGGCTTGGATGGCTGCAATAAAGGCCGTGCAAGGAGTCCTCAAGGAGCTCAAGGAGAACGGCTCAACGGTGGGATTCTCCGCTCACATGGTCTCCTTCCAAGAGATGTTCGAGGTCGTGGGGTTATCCCAGTACAACGCTTTGGAAGAGAAATACCTCACTATCGAGCAAAATGGTGGAACCGACGCCGACGGGGCAAGGCTATTCCAGAAGCCCGGGTAGCCAGAGGGTCAAACTGGGAAAGGCGACAAAAATGATCAGGCCGAGGGTCTCGACGGCGACGAAGGGAAAAGCGCCCCGTATAATGTCCATGAGGGAAACGTGCGAGGGGGAGACGCCCTTTATCACGAAGAGATTGAGCCCGACGGGTGGAGTCTCCGTAGCTATCTCACAGGCAATGGCCATCACAATGCCAAACCAAAGGGAGTTGTAGCCCATACTAATGACGATAGGGAGTAAAATGGGGGTGCTAATGAGGATTACCGAGACGATATCCATGAACATCCCCATGAGGAATACCAGTGCAAAAAGCATTGTCAATATGGCCCAATTGGGGAGATTCGATTTCCCCGCGAATTCAGCGAGATGCTGGGGTACCTCGAGGAGAGTCAGGACGTATCCGAAGAGCAGAGCGGAGGAGAAGATGAGCAGGATCATCCCGCTGGTGAGCATGGTTGCTCGGAGAATTTGCTTGAGGACCCTCCAATTAATGCTTCTGCGTTGCAAACCAATGCCAAACGCGCCCACACAACCCACCGCGGCAGCCTCTGTGGGAGTGGCAATTCCAAGGTATATTGAACCCAGAACCAACAGGATGAGCACCACGACCGTCCATATCCTGGCAAGGGCACTAAAGCGCATGCGCCAGGTTATCTTTTCGGCGGTACGGGGAGCTACATGCGGACGGAACTTACTGAGAAACCAGATATAACCCATCATCATCACGGATAACACGATCCCGGGAATGATGCCCCCAATGAACAATCTCCCGACCGACTCATCCCCCACAACCCCGTAGAGGATCAGGGCCACGCTCGGCGGAATGAGGAGCGCCATTCCGCCTGCAGCCGCTACGCACCCCGTTGCCAGGGATTTGTCGTAGCCCCGCTTCAACATCTCCGGAATGGCAAAGCTCCCGATGGTTGCCGCCCCCGCTAGGCTCACACCGCAGAGGGCTCCGAAAATTGCGCACGCAGCCACGCTGGCCATGCCCAATGAACCGGAGAGCTTGTTCAACCACCTGCTGGTCGCGGTGTAGATGTCCCCGCCGATTCCCGTGATAAAGATGATCTCGCCCATCAGGATAAAGAGGGGTACGGCCACGAGGGTGAACCCCCTCAGCCTATCGTAGATGACGCCGGGAACGGCTCCGAGACCCCTCGGCCCCATTAGCAGGAGGATCCCGAGGATACCTGCCAACCCCAGTGCCCCGAAAATCGGGATTCCGGATGCCAGAAGAACGAGGAAGCTCAAGATTACGATCAGGGTAATGGTATTCGGATCCACTCTCCCTATATTCTCCATTTAACCGGAGAGGGTTGGGTTAGCTCCGGTATTTCCCCCCAGCAACATTTTTACCCGCTGCCCAATTCTCACCATAAACTGGAGCCCCAGCACGAGGGCACCGAAGGGAATAAACGAGTAGGCAATCCAGAGGGGGAAATTCACCAAGGAGCTGGAATGATAGTCTCCCACGTAGGCCATAAATGCCGTCTGCCCTCCCTTCCACGTCAGCACCCCACAGAAGAGTATCGCCAGTATCGAGGTCACGATATCCAGGGCCAATTGGACCTTCTTTGGGAGGATCTGGACCAGCGCGAGCATTCGTACATGGCGATCCTCGCGTAATACCCACCCTATGGACATGAAGGAAACGAACACGAGCAGGTATTCGCTGATCTCCACGGAAAAAATAGTCGGCTTATCCAGCACATATCGAACGAAAACCTCATGGGAGACGAGGAGCAACAGCCCCATAAGGGCAATTTCGGCGAGAATCTCCGAGAACCAGCTTAGACTTTCTATTCCTGAAGCTATTATGCGGAAGATTTTCACCATCTTCGGAGCCTTAATTGGCCTGCCACAGGGAGGCTCGAGGGCCCACCTGTGGCAGGTTTAAGCGTCCAAATCCTTCTACCGGTGCCGGCCTTGAACTTACTGATGCTTTTCCGCAAACTCGATGTACTTCTTGCCCTCCGGCACCTTGCTCAGCCACCATTCATAGACGGGAGCCATTGCTTCTTTGAATTTTGCCAACTCCCCCGGGGTGGCAATATGGACCTTCACCCCCTTTTCGTTATACAGTGCGATGGCCTTCTTCATGAAGGCGTTGAGCCTCTCCAACTGCTCCTGGCTCCGCCCTTTGGCCGCTTTCTTCATGATATCTTGCAGATCCTTGGGCAGGCTGTCCCATTTCTTCTTGTTGATAACGAGGAAGGTGCAGAAGTACGCCATATTCGTCACGGAGAGGTGTTCGACAACCTCATAGAGTTTCCGCCCGAGCCCGGTAATGAGAGGGCGTGTACAACCATCAATCGTTCCTCTTTGGAGCGCCAGGTAGAGCTCCCCCGAACTCATGGTCGTAGGAGCACCCCCCAAGAGCTCCATGGCTTTACTGGCAGTGGTTCCGGAGACGCCCCATTTCTTGCCCTTTAGATCTTCCGGCGTATTGATGGGGAAATTCTTCCCGTAAATTTGATAAGGTCCCCCAGCCGCCACATCGAGAACCACCATATTGTGCTTCAGGAGCTTCTGATCGATTCCCAGATCCCAGAGGCCCGCATCCAGGGTCCTCTGGAGGCTGTCTGGGCTGCCCCACATGAAGGGGAGATTGCTGATTCCGAGCTCAAGGACAATCCCCGTATTGTAAATATCGAGGGGTGCCGTCATATCGATATCCCCTCGCTCCAGGGCGGCAAACTCCTCCTTTCCCTTAAAAAGCTGGGCTGAATGATACAGCTTAAATTTAACCCTTCCGTTGCTCCGATTTTCCACGTTTTCCGCGAAATGCTTAATCGGCAACCAGAGGTACTCATATGAAGTCGGCCAATAGGTGGAGAGGACAATCTCTATCGGTTTTGATTTCGCCCCTACCGGTCCGCCAAAGCCGGCGACCAGGCCTACAATCACCAATGTCGCCACCATCGTATATATTTGTTTTGCCTTCATAGGAACCTCCTTTCGCTGAAATGAACAATCGATGAAACTCGGCACAAAGGCCCTTCCCTTATTGGCATCACCCCCTTTTATAGAGCATCGATTTTGCATTATCGGAACAACACCTAGCAACTTTCGAAACCCCTGTCAATGAAAATCTTGAACGACCTTTTGGAGGCAAAATGGCATGGAAAGATGGTTACAGCCGAAAACGCGGGATATTCCTTCCACGGTCCTATTGGCCGCGGCCTTGCCCAGCAAATCCGGAAAGGGAGTTTATTCCGGATTAGATGTATTGAGCAACGAGGTCTCCAACCTCGGCTGTGCTCACCCCCATCCTTCCTGCCTCCATGCTCTTCATATGCTTCTGAATGACCTTCATCACTGCCGCCTCGACGAGACTTGCGGCCTCCGTTTCCCCAAGATGGCCCAGCATCATGTGACCGGCCATGATGGCGGCAAGGGGATTGATCATGTTTTTCCCCGTATATTTTGGAGCGGAGCCGCCAATGGGCTCGAACATGGAGGTTCCAGCGGGGTTGATATTACCCCCGGCAGCGATCCCGATTCCACCCTGAATCGTGGCCCCGAGGTCGGTGATGATATCCCCGAACATGTTATCGGTCACGATTACGTCGAACCATTCCGGGTTCTTAACCATCCACATACAGATGGCATCAACATGGGCATAGGTCTTCTCTATGTCGGTGTACTCCTGTCCCACCTCATGAAAGACCCTCTCCCAAAGGTCGAAGGCGTAGGTGAGGGCATTGGTCTTTCCACAAAGGGTGAGCTTCTTTGCACTATTTCGCTTCCGGCAATATTCAAATGCATATCGGATGCACCTCTCCACCCCTTTTCGGGTATTGACTGACTCCTGGATAGCAACCTCATCAGGGGTGCCCTTTTTGAGAAAACCCCCGGCCCCGGCATAGAGGCCCTCCGTGTTTTCTCGAACCACTACGAAATCAATGTCTTCATGCCCCTTATCCTTTAAGGGGGATTCCACCCCCGGGTAGAGCTTTATCGGTCGAAGGTTGATGTATTGATCCAAGGAGAATCTCAGGTTCAGGATGATGCCCCTCTCCAAAATCCCCGGCTTTACATCAGGGTGTCCAATGGCCCCCATGTAAATAGCATCCAACTGACGAAGTTCCTCAATAGATGAATCGGGGAGTATTTCACCTGTCCTCAAGTACCGTTGCCCACCAAAATCATAGTGAATGAGGTCCCATGAGATATCCATCTTCTCACCCAAGGCATTGAGGACCTTTAACCCTTCGGCCACGACCTCCGGCCCCGTGCCATCCCCGGGAATAATACCAATCCGATACCTTGTGCCCATTTAGCTTCTCCCTTTGGCGATATGTTTCATCAATCCCCCATCATCGATGATCTCCCGCATGAAAGGGGGAATAGGATTCGCCTTATAGCTCTTACCGGTCGTCTTATTGGTGATCTCACCGTTGGCCAGATCCACCTCAACCTCATGGCCATCCTGAATCCCATCGACGGCTTCATCGCTTTCGATGATGGGCAGGCCCATATTGAAGGCATTGCGATAGAATATTCTGGCAAAGCTCTTAGCGATAACGCAGGATATCCCCCTTGCCTTTATGGCTATGGGGGCATGTTCCCGGGATGAACCGCAACCGAAATTTGTCTCGGCAATAATGATATCCCCCTCTTTTGCCTCTTGAGCAAACCGCTGGTTCTCATTCTCCATGCAGTGTTTAGCGAGTTCTTCAGGGTTGGTTACATTTAGATATCGGCCGGGGAGGATGGCATCGGTGTTGATGTTGGAGCCGAATTTCCAGACCTTTCCCTTACATTGCATCCTCAAAACCCCCTTTCCCCCGTTTTTCATTCCTTATGGTCCAGTTCCTCCGGACTGCCAATCCTTCCCAAAACCGCGGATGCGGCAGCTATCGCGGGATTTGAGAGATAGACTTCGCTCTCAGGATGCCCCATCCTTCCCGTGAAGTTCCTGTTCGTAGTGGCGATTGCCCTCTCCCCCTTTGCCAGGATGCCCATGTGACCTCCCACACAAGGGCCACAGGTAGGAGGGCTGATCACTGAGCCGGCATCCAGGAAGATGTCGAAAAGTCCCTCCTTCATCGCCTGCCGATAAATGGATGGAGTGGCCGGAATGATAATGAGCCTAACGTTATGCGAAATCTTGCGTCCCTTCAATACCTCGGCAGCCTCCCGTAAGTCATTTAATCTGCCATTGGTACAGGAACCGATAACCGCCTGGTCTATAAAGACCGTTCCCACCTCGCTAACCCCCTTGGTATTGCTGGGGAGGGGGGGGAAAGCAACCTGCGGCTCAACCTTGGAGAGGTCAAACTCCCTTACATCCTTATAGTGGGCTCTGGGATCGCTGGCATAAAAATGGTACTCCCATCTTGCCCTCCCCTTCACATACCGCTCGGTTATTCGGTCTGGGTGGAATATCCCGTTCTTTGCCCCGGCCTCAATAGCCATATTGGCCATGGTGAAGCGCCCATCCATGGGGAGGCGCTCAACAGGATCCCCCTTAAACTCCATTGCCATATAGAGGGCTCCATCAACCCCCATCTGGCCGATGGTGTGGAGTATGAGGTCCTTCCCTCCCACCCAGGGCCCCGGTTTTCCTTTATAAATGAGTTTGATGGTCTCGGGGACCTTGAACCAGAGTTCACCCGTCATCATTGCCGCGGCAAGGTCGGTACTGCCTACGCCGGTGGAAAAGGCTCCAAGAGCACCATAGGTGCAGGTATGGCTGTCAGCACCGATGATCAAATCCCCCGGGACTACGATCCCTTGCTCCGGAAGGAACGCGTGTTCGATCCCCATTTGGCCCACCTCATAGTAGTGAACCAACTCCTGTTCCCGAGCGAACTCCCTCAAGATTTTGCAGTTCTCGGCCGACTGAATATCTTTATTAGGGGCAAAGTGATCCGGAAGGAGAACCACTCTTTCCCTATCGAACACCCTTTTGCCACCGGCCTTTATAAACTGATCGATGGCGATGGGCGCTGTAATGTCGTTGCCTAGGGCTATATCCACCTTGGCGTTGATTAGTTGGCCCGGCTTGACTTCCTTCAACCCTGCGTGTTTGGCCAGTATCTTCTCCGTGATGGTCATGGGCATCGCGAACCCCCCTGTTACTATTGATTTCGCCCGATGGGTTTCATCTCCACGGTCGTTTGTTCCTTCTCCAATCGAAGGACAATGTTTTTCGGCCAGATCTCATCCATTTCCGGATAATCCTCCCTGTTATGTGCCCCCCGCGTTTCCTTCCTTAGTGTCGCCGCCAACGTAATAAGTCGTCCCACTATGAGAAGATTTTCAACCTCTAAGAGCTCGGCGAGCATCTTACATGACCGTTCGCCGGCAAGGCAGAGGTTGCCAATTTTCTCCCGGTTGATCTTATCAAGCATTTGGGTAGCTTTTCGAAGTCCACCTTCATCTCTGATAACCCCCACGTACCTGCTCATGATCTGGGTGAGCTCGTCTTTCACCTCCACCGGGTCAATGCCTTTGTCTCTTCTAAGAATCCTTAAGATGCGGTCCCTTACAAAATCAATCCGACCCGACAGGGGCCTCCTTGAGGTTGAACGCACAGCTTCTGCTGCATGCTTTCCCGCTATCGCCCCAAATACCTGAGTTTCCGTTAACGCATTTCCCGCAAGACGATTGGCACCATGTACTCCAGCCGCTACCTCTCCTGCAGCATAGAGACCGCGGACCGTCGTCTCACACAGCTCGTTGATGACAATCCCGCCCATGAAGTGATGGGCGCCGGGGGCCCATTCATATGGTTGCCATGTGGGATCGAACTGCTCTGCGGCACAGGCGTCCATGAAACCCTTAAACTTAAGCAGTTTCTCCTTCGGAACCCCCGATAAATCGCCGAAGACCCCTCCGTGCGGGCTATAGCGTCCCGCATGTATTTCCTTCTGGGCACATATTGCCATTTGAGCGCGCGTAACCAACTCCAATTTCTCGGGATGGTACTTACCCATGTAACGCTCGCACAATCCGTTATAGAATCTTCCTCCCAGGGTGACAAGCCCGTCTCCCGGAGGCGGTATCCCCCTCATCCTCTCGGGATAGATCATGCATACCCTGCCCTGTACAAACTCCATATCCTGCAACTGGGCACCGGCCTTATATGCAAGGGCATATCCATCTCCCGTTATGCCAGGGGGATTCGTTGTCAGGTGATATAGATTTCCCCCTCCACCTGTGGCTAAGATTACCGCTTTAGCATGTATTATCAGCAGGGTATCTGCCTCGAGCTCCAGCCCTGCTACCCCTATAGCTGCATCTCTCTCCTTCAACAAATCGGTTATCATCACGTGCTCAAGGATCTTAATGCCAAGCCTTTTCACCTCATTAGCCAGACCTTTAACGTATCCTCCGAGGTAGGGCTCAAGCGCTAAGACACCTCGTGAGACCGAACTGCCGGTGTATGGAAAAAGCTTGTAACGGTCGCCCTGTTTTTCGAAACCCGTCCCGTACTGCTCGAGATCCCTCGCCCTTTCGGCTGCATGATCAACGAGCAGCCTCACCAAACTCTGGTTATTGATGTAATCTCCTCCGCGGATCGTATCCTCGAAGTGGCGGTTTGCACTGTCCTCTTTATTGAAGGCCGCCAACATTCCCCCCATGGCCACAGTCGTGCAGCCGGAGGGGAACCCTCCCTTGGAGACGATCATGACTTCAACACCGGAGTTTTGGGCCTCTATGGCAGCTCGTAACCCCGCCCCTCCAGCACCAATTACGAGAACGTCTGTTTCCAAAAGCCTCTCCTTCATTGCTCTTGTCCCTTCCCAGTTTCTCCCGAAATCCCCTCTTCCATATATCCTCATGTCTTCTCCGCTACCATAATCCACTCCCGATGGAAGTGTTCCCTGCCATCCTGATGGACCTCATGGATAGCTACCTCATCCAATCTTTCGATGGTAAATCTCGCGAAGGCATTTCTTATCTCGTCTTCCGAGAAAAAGTGAACTGGCCTGCCCCGTTTAAATTCGAAGGTATTGGCCTCAACTTCACGCTCTTGGCCAAATCCTTTTCCCTTCTGGAGAACATCGCCTGGACGAACAATCCCCCACTTCTCAGTATCCGATATATTTCGCTGATGCTCCTTTCACGAACCTTCTTCAGCATGAAGTGGAAGGTATTGAACATGATAACGGTATCGAAACCTGAATCTTCAAAGCTGTTATTCGTGATATCCATATGCATGAAATCTATTTTCAATCCATCGCTATTCGCCCAGTTCCTCGCAAGTCTCAGGGCCTCAGCGGATACATCTATTCCCACAGCATCGAACCCTGTTCTGGCTAAGTAGATAGAGTCACGAGCGTATCCACATCCCACCTCCAGCTCTTGAACCCCTTGCCGTTGCTTTTTCACGCGGGAATCTGCTAAAGTCTTGACTCATGAAGAAGGTTCAACCAGGTGACGAGATCGTGAAGATCGATGAGGAACTCGGCATCGCCTGGATAAGACTCCCTCCCGATAAAGCATTGGGCGAATTTCGAG
The DNA here is from genome assembly GCA_964346935.1 of uncultured Syntrophobacterales bacterium. Taxonomy (GTDB): domain Bacteria; phylum Desulfobacterota; class BSN033; order WVXP01. Next base: position 21,178 of record CAYFXP010000310.1, on the reverse strand, counting down.
GCATCTCCCCTCGGATTATTGATGAAAGGAAATTTCTCTCCGCCAAGAAGAAAAAAAAGAAATAGAGGGAGAACAGATGAGGCTTGGGCCCCAAAGGGGTATAGACGGCCTCGTCAAAAGCGAATTGTCCCCTCCAAAACTCTCACCGTGCTCCCCGCCACCCATACCTTTCCAATGATCCCCTCTCGTAATGCGAGTTCCACGTGAATCAGGCTCGGTCGACGGATGTCCATCCCCTGTTCAATCTCAACGCTGGTAATGGGCTCCCCCTTTACTGACCCGTGCTTGATCAGATATGCACCAAAACAACCGGCCGCGCTTCCCGTTGCCGGGTCCTCGGGGACGCCATGCAACGGCGCAAACACCCGGGCCCGGATTCGATTCCCTTTCACTCCATCCGTGGTGAAAATGGCAACCAGGGAGGTGTCGAATTCCTGAGCCACCGTCTCCAAGATCGATAAATTAATCTTCGCCTGGGATAATGCCTTCTGGGACGTGATGGGTATAATGAGAAACGGGAGCCCTGTAGAAACGACCTCAGCTGGACCCTTGAGCAGATCCAATTTCTCCAACGGCAAGGAAAGCAACCGCGCCAACAGCTCCACCTCATCATAGGTGCCCAGAAACTCCGGGGATCTCTGTTCCATTTTCACCAAAACGGGTTCCCCTCCCAAGAAAACCACCTCCACCGGGAAAATGCCCAACCCCAATTCAAGTCTCGTCACCCTCTTCCCCTCCTTTGGGCCGATCCTCCCCTCGTGGCCCAGGACGAAACAGGTCCCGATGACAGGATGACCCGCAAAGGGAATTTCCCTCTGAGGGGTAAAGATCCTGACCCTGAAATCCGCATCCGGGAAGCTGGGATTGAACACAAACGTGGTCTCAGAGAGGTTCATTTCCCTGGCAATTCTCTGCATCTCTTCGTGGTTCAGCCCCTCCGCGTCGGGATAAACGGCCAAGGGATTTCCCCCGAAGATGTCCTGGGTGAAGACATCCACCTGAACGAGTCGATATTCCCTCATAGGGGTTCCTCTGATCTCCATGGACCTCAGTTCTCCTGAATACGAAGAGTAGCTCACTTTCAACTAAGAACTCCCTCAGAGATCCTATACCACAATAACTCTCCATGGCAACAAAAATCAAACACCCAGGAAAACGCTCCAATCCTTCAGCAGTCCAGAATGGTCCTTTACTCCCCCATTGATTTAATCCCCCTTTTCCACTATTCTAACGAGTGGAGATTCCCTTCGCCGTTGGGGGAAAGGAAGGTGACCATTATCTTTCCGAACCAGTCCATTGAGGATAAACTTGGCCGAACCGTCTTCCTTCGACCTTTCGAGAAAGATGACTTCACGGCCCTCTCCAAAATGTATGACGAATTCGAGCCCAAGGGGAAGGCTATGGGGCTTCCCCCGGACCAGGGGGTAAATCGTCACAGATGGATAACGGGGATTGTGGAGGAATGGTTCAATATCGTCGCCCTCTCAGAGGATCGGATTATTGGCCATGCCGCCCTTGATCGGCCGGTGTCAGGCAAGTCCCGGGAATTCATGATCTTCGTTCACCAGGACTATCAAAACAGGGGAATCGGCCAGGCCATGACCTTTTCCATGCTGGATGCGGCCAAAGTTTTGGACTGTGAAAGGGTATGGGTGGTGGTTGAAAACCTGAACCGGATCGCCATCACGGTCTTCAGAAAGACCGGGTTTTGCTTCGCAAGCGAACCCGATGTAGAACGCCTGATGGTGGCCACCCCTTAACGGCCCTCTACCCCTTTATTCCGTGGAGCGGGAAGACATTTGATCTGAAAAATCCCACGGCCTCCTTGGCCTTGGCCAAAGCCCTCTCCTTAACCTCCCCCGTTGATGGACGCGGCGCATCATACAGGCTGCTTACCTCCATCTCGGGCCCGAACATCATCCCCCCGACAACACCGGCGAATTCGTCTTCGGGCTCCACCTCGTTGAGTATCGACCAAGCAAGGGTCCAACACCGGGCCGTCCGATAGATGTCATACCCCCCTCCCCCGAGGGAAAGGAGGTGCCGGGAGAATCCCTTGATGGACTTGACGACTTCCTGATAGGCGTTGTTTGTCAACATCAAGTGCGTCAGGGGATCAGACCTCAAGGTATCTGCCCCGATTTCGGCCACCACAAAATCGGGCCCGAAGGCCCTCATAATCGGGGGAACCACCTCCTGGAATACAGAGACGTAGACCTCATCGTCCGTCCCCTCGGCCAAGGGAATGTTGACGTTATACCCCACCCCCTTCCCGACACCAATCTCATCAACCTTCCCCGTTCCGGGATAGAGGGTTTCCCCGGCCTCGTGGAGCGAAACGACGAGGACTCGATCCTCCTCATAGAAGGCATCCTGGACGCCGTTGCAGTGATGGGCATCGATATCGATAAATGCCACCTTGCGCCCCCTCTTCATGGCTTCCGTAATGGCGATGACGACGTCGTTGACATAGCAGAAGCCCTCGGCATAATCCCTCCGGGCATGGTGAAATCCTCCCAGGGGATTGAAGGCCACATCGGCCTCCCCCTCGACGACGAGCCTCATCCCCATATGCGTAGCTCCGGCGGTCATAAGGGACCATTCATAAATCCCTGGAAGAATGGGATTATCCTCAGATCCAATGCCATGCGCCAGCATGTCCACCGTGACCTTCCCAGCGCTGGCCTGCCGCAAGAGATCGAGGTACTTTTCATCGTGGAATAGGCTCAAAAGTCCCGGATCGATGGGTTTGGGAGCCATGGTCTCCATCCATGGCCTATCCATCACCCCGTATCGCCGGCAGAGCTCATATGCCTTAATGGCCCTTTCTGGCTTATAGGGATGACCGGGACCGAAATCGAATTTGGCGAGCTCGTGGGAATGGATGAATACTGATCTCAATATCCCCGTCCCTCTCCTCCGTCGTTATCCTCATTCCATTCGAAGCGAACCTATAGACTATATTATTAAACCCAAATGCGGAATTCCATCAATCCCCGAAAAACAGGCGATCATTCCCGGCAATGAAATGATCCGCATCGAGGGCAGCTATTTGCCCCTTTGGGTTACCAAGGATCTGCTCCCCCTTTTTAAAGTACCATAGGTCCCTTGATGGATTGAGGGGCGAAAAGGCATCCCATTTTTCCCGAAAATACGGTAATATTGAACGTAAAGCCAGTTCTCTGAAAGGCTGTTGCCCAAATCTTTGGCCCGACCGTTATTCAGTAAGGAAGGCGAGCTGTGCGACTACTGAGCGAGGACCTCCAGACAATTCGAACCAGGATGAATCACTACAAAAGACAGGATGTATTCAAATGTGTCCAACAGGCCCATGCCCGATTTGAAAACAGGATCTCCGTATATCATGTACTGAAGGAGAAGGGCTGTTATCCCCGTGGCTGCATTTATTTCAATTGGAGGTGCAGGAAATTGAACAAGGGGAACAGGTGCCCCCGGAAATTCAAACATGTGGGGAGGAAATGTTTCGGGTGCAAGGAATTCTACGACGAAAAGGTAATCAACCGTCCGGAGCCCCTCCTCCCCGATGAGGAGTTTTCGAAATTCATGAAGGACCTGGCGGAATTTGAAACGTGGCTTACTAGCCTGAAGGGAATTGAGGTGAATCTTTGCGGAACAATCCACTCCGTCAAGCCGCGGATGAGACAACTCGTGCAGGGAAAAAGGCGCCGCATTGAACTGAGCGGGTTCATGCTTATCTTCCATGAGTCCTTCATCGATCTCACCAAGTTCGAGGACCTCTGCTATTTAACCATCGGCAAGGGCTTACAGGCAAAATACCGGTTCTCCAAAGGGGACAAACTCGACCTCTATGCAAGGGTTTCGTTGGACCGGGGCCGTCTGATCTTTAAGAGGCCAAATCGAATCGAGATCGATGAAAGGGGTGCGGGAGTAGCCTGGTCATGGGAAGAAGCCCTCGTGGCGGCCCGAACCGCAAGCCCCATTCCGTATCAGCTGGAGAAGTGTTTTGCCTGCGAGAGGGGGTGCCTCCTGGATACGATTGAAAGGACCAACACAGGGGAACGGCACAAGCGGCAGCTTTTTTGCCTTGAGGGAGTGAGGGATCCACAAAGCTGCGTCTATGATTTGGCTAAAAGGATTGATGCCGAGATCTGCGGCACCGAAGGCGTTCAAAGGACCCTTGTGTAGGAGGATAAACGGACGGTAAAGGATGTTTCGGGGCAAAGGATTGGAATTCCGGCATTGACCCTACGGAAAAATATAGCCAAAATTCAAAGCCATCCACGGATGGGAAACAGGTGGAGGGAGCTGAGATGAGGCTTGAGATCGAATCCATTGACATAAGCGATATGCGGATGGGTCCAAAGACCTATGCCGAAGACCGGGGGTTACACATAAACCCCAGGGAGCTGGAGGAACTGCTTCTCAAGGACAGCAGAATTAAATCCGTAGACATAAATGTGGTTTACCCGGGTGATCGGGTCAGAATCGTAAATCTGCTCGACGTGGTCCAACCCCGGTGCAAGATAGACCAGTTTGAAGCCGACTTTCCCGGGTTTGTGGGAAGATTGCGGATTGCGGGAAGCGGACGGACGAGATCGTTACGGGGTGTTACAGTCCTCGTGTCCAACCCGTGTACAAAGAGGAAATACTCGGCCCTCTTGGATATGTGCGGCCTTGGTGCTGAGCTGAGCAAATACGGGAAAATGAGAAATGTTAGCATCGCCCCATACATCTCGGACGGGACGGAGGAGCGCGATTTCGAAGATGCGGTGAAGATCGCCGGATTAAAAACGGCGGTGTATCTTACACTGGCCGCAAAGGATCTTTCTCCTGACGAGGTCGAGGTATACGACCTGGATATACCCAATCTTGAAAGGCATTCAAGTCTTCCCCGAATAGCCTATTACTATCAGATGTACAGTCCTCAACACGACCATCATGGGATACCCGATCCATGTTTTTACGGAACGCACGTTCGGGACCTCATGCCCACCATTATCCATCCCAACGAGGTCTTGGATGGTGGAGTCGTTGGCCACCATACGATCAGGTCCCTGGACACGTACACGATTCAGAACCATGCGGTCATTAAGGAGTTGTACCGACGGCATGGCGAGGACCTCATTTTTGCCGGGGTCGTTTTCGGTGTCGCCAATATCGATCCCATCATCAGGAAGCGCAAGGCCCTTATGGCCGCCAACCTGATCAAGAACGTTCTGGGTGCAGATGGCGTAATCATAACCAAAATTCATGGTGGCATGCCCCATGTCGATGTGGCCCTGGTAGGGGAAGAATGCGAAAAGCTCGGCGTGAAAACCGCCCTATACACCCAACCCTTAATTAGCGCCGGTACACTGGCGGACACCCTCTTGTTCAATAATGATGCGCTGGATCTGGTCATTACGGTTGGGGCGACCTTTGAAAGGGTTAAACTGCCGCTGGAGGCGGACCGAATTCTGGGTGGCACGGCGAAAACGAAGGTCTTTTTGGCGGATCCCATTGATCAGTACGCCGGTGATCCGATAATCGATATGGAGCAGATGTTGATCGCCGGAGTCCATGACCATCTCGGGGGTGCTAATATCATTGTGAAGGAGTACTAGGCAATAAGCTCTGCTGGAGGGGGATTTTATGGGGGGGGAAAAACTGAAGGCTGTTCACTATCTAAATCAGTTCTTTGGTCAGGTGGGCGGCGAGGACAAGGCCGATGTTAGCTTCATGGTCAAGGAAGGCCCCGTAGGGCCCGGTTTGGCACTGCAAAACGAGCTTGCTGACCGGGCTCAGGTGGTTGCCACCGTAATTTGCGGGGACAACTACTTTGCAAAAATCCCGGAGGAGGCCGCGAACGACGGATTGGGCTTGATCGAGTCGTACCAGCCGGACCTCTTTTTTGCAGGACCAGCCTTCGAGGCGGGGAGATATGGGGTTTCTTGTGGGGCCATCTGCAAGGCCGTCGAACAAAAGCTCGGCATTCCCGTGATTACCGGGATGTCTGAGGAGAACCCGGGCGTCGAAATGTACCGCAAGGATGCCTTTATCTGCAAAACCGGTGTCAGCACAAGGGATATGCGCAATAGCCTCCAAAAAATGACCAACCTCGCCTTCAGGCTCGTTTCCGGGGAAAGAAATATGAATCTGGTATTGCCAGAAAACCTTCCGAAGCCCGATGATTTCGGTTATTTCCCCCGTCTCATCCTGAGAAATGAGTACACCCAACAGACGGCTGCCCAGAGGAGCGTTGCTAAGCTACTGGCTAAGATTAAGGGCGAGCCCTTTGAGAGTGAGGTAGTCCTGCCCACGCTTGAGTCTGTCGAGCCACCCCCCCCAACAGAGGATCCCAGTAGGTGCGAAATCGCCCTCGTCAGCGATGGCGGATTAGTGCCCAAGGGAAATCCCGACGGACTGAGCGGAAGGGGAAATCTCCGCTGGACAACGTATGAAATCGCTGATTTTTTACCCGAGGACTTCACATCATCCGACTACGAGATTGCCCATACGGGGTACTTTCCGGACGAGGTCTTGGGAAATCCGAGCAGATTGGTGCCTGTAGACGTGGTGCGCGATTTGGTCAAGGAGGGGGAGATTGGAAAACTTCATCCAACGTTCTTCTGCACCTCGGGCAATGCCACTGTTACACGACGATGTGCTGCAATGGGAGACGAAATTGGAGCGGAGCTAAAAAGAAGGGGGGTTCAAGCCGTCATATTCACATCGACCTGAGGCTCAAGCACTCGTTGCGGGGCAACGATAGCATTGGGGATTGAGAAGCTCGGTATTCCAGTAGTACAGATCACGGCTGTGCCTAACGTGGCTCAAATGGTGGGCGTAAATAGGATATTACGAGGTCAAACCGTTCCCTGCGTGGTGGGAAATTCTGCCCTCAATAAAGAGCAGGAGAGGGCATTGCGGCGAAAAATCATCTTGCGAGCTCTAGAGATACTCCAAATGGAAGCGCAAGGCCCAAAGAAAGTGTTTACCCTAGAGGGAACTGAATAATCTTGGGCCTAAGTCTTGTGTGGACTTTTGGAGGATAAACATTTTCGACGATCCTTTGAGCCGCTGGAATTGTTTTTGCATCGGTCTTACAAGCAATGGTCCAATTCGGAAATGATAGGCGGAACGGAAGGGATCGACGGCAAAAGCCAACGAAACCATTCAGCAAGTATATTCTCTTCGGTCGCCGTCGATCCATTCGGAGAAAAGCGGATCGAAAAACCCACATATACGTCGACCTCTATGGCCACTACCTCCTGCTCTTACTCCTCCTAATTATCCTGCTTTCCGTTATCGACGCATACTTCACCATCTTCCATCTTGAAAAAGGAGCCCGGGAAATCAACCCCCTCATGAATTTCCTAATGGGCTACGGAAACATCTACTTCTTCACCATAAAGTATGCACTTACAGTGCTCGGCCTCATCCTCCTCTGCATTTACCAAACTCTGCCCATAGCAAGGACTATCATCGTATGTGTCCTCCTCTTCTACCTCACCGTTTGCGCCAACCACGTTTTCTTAATCCTTCTGAGATGAAAAAAGGGAATAGGCTACTTTTTCGCATCAGGTTCCTTCCGCCTTCCCGCATCGCTTAATTTTTCAACCAAAAGGTAACCTGCCCCCTTTTACAAATATGCAAAAAGGTCAAAATTGTCCGATTTTCATATACTTTTTTCAACCCATTCCAGGCCACCCCATCCCCCTAAAGTCTGTATTTTCACTTGTTTGCTGGCAGTCCCCTTCTTTGACGAACTTTGGCATGGATTATGCTATTTTATGCGAAACGCCAGGTGCCGGGAGCCACCTACCCAAGATCAGCAGTGATCAGTCAAGGGAATTAATGTCAGCAGAATGAGAATTTCGATCACCGTGACTCCGTGACCGCGGAGGATATCTAATACCTTCATGGCACGATCAATCTCCTATCAAACCTTTAATAAAAGCCGCCTTACGAGGAAGTGGAGGTTACGGTATCAGAACAAGCGCTGAGGTATGCAAACCCTCTGTATATCAAATCACCTTTGGCTCGGAACCATAAAACAAATACTTACCTTTAACAAAGGAGGAAGGCGGTTATGAAGAAGTTATTATACATGGGCTTTATGTTCCTGATCACACTTTCCTTACTCGCCGGGTGCGCCTCAATTCCAGTCCTCAAAAGTTCAGGGAAGAAGACCTCAGCTTCCAAAAGCTCGCTCGGCACCAAGAAAGAGGGCCTGTATTCCCAGGTTCCTGCGGCTATGCGTGCCCCTGTCCGAGAGGCGGAGTTTGATTTGAAGGAGGCTAAGGCAAAAGTGGATCTCTGCAAGGAAAGGGTGAAGCTTGCCGAGCTCCAAAAGGAACGGGCGCTTCTCCAGAGGAAAAATGCGGATTATGGAATGGAATTTTCCGAAATCACCGAAAGGAAGGCGGAGTTGGAGGTAGAGATAAGGAAGCTGGAAGCGATAGACAAAGCAAATCTGGGGGATAAGGTACATAACATAAAAGAGATAGCAAATCTAAAGACCAAGAAACTGAGCGTTGAATCCGATGGCATTCAGGTCAAGGCTGAGTTTGACACCACCGCACTGAGGATCAAGAAGCTAACCAAGGAGATCCAAGCTCAGAAAATGACAGTTCTAAAGATGGAGGGCAAGAAACCTCAAAAAAGCACGGCAAGGAAAGCCCAAAAGAGCAAGAAGTCAAGCACTCGCAAGAAGAAAACCAGGTAGTTCAGAACGTTACAGGTTCTTCTGCTCCCTGACGCAGGTAGACAAAACTGGTAAGAAAAATCTCCCTCAGGGAGCACCGAAGCCACCCTTCGGAGGAACGATTAGAGAAAACGATCCTTGCAATTTTACCATTATGGGAGGAGAGAGCTATGAATCATAGAACCACTCTATTTTTCCTATTTGTTGCTACCGGCTTGCTCCTTGCGGCCTGTTCACCAAAGATTCGCGGCACGGTTAAGCTCGTGGACCCCGATATGCAGCCGGTCGTTGGAGAAAGCCCGAAGGGCACGGTAGTGAATATGATTAATACCACTGCCAAGGTGGAAAAGGCCTCCTACTCGGTAATGGCCGATGAAGATGGAAAGTTTGAGTCCGAAAAAAAGGCGATAACGAAGGGCACCTATAAGGTGGAGGCTACCAGAATCGGCTATGAGACGGAAACGCGGACCGTGAAGATCGGCCGTAGCACGAGCAAGAAGTTGGAGTTCGAGCTCAAGAAGATTGCCGAAGGTGAGCGGAAATCCATTGCGGGCTCCAGTTCCGATGCGGATAAGATCATAAATCCCGGGGAAGTAAATATCCGACCGCCCGGAATGTAACCTCACCTTCTTTTCGGATATCGCAAGGCATGGTTTTCAGGATGAAAGACATGCTAAGGATCATGAGGAAGGCTGTGCTCATTTCCCGGCCGATGGTTCAAACGGCCGGGCATGCTTTTAGGAGGTATATACCATGATCAAACAAATCACAAAGATAGTTATGATCCTCTTCTTATCGATTCTTATCTTTGCCTGCGAAGCCGGGAAACAGGTGGACCTTGACGTGGAGGTGAATGTGACCCTGGACGGCAAACCGGCGCCCCGGGCCAAGGTTCTCCTGGATAACGTCGAGGTGGGGGCTACTGACAACAATGGGGAGTTTTCAAAGAGAATTAGGAGACAACCCGGCGCAGAGGTCTTCGTGGCCGTTCAGAAGGAAGCCACGGGGTATGACATCGAGCCCTGGAAGGGTTCATTCGTGGTGAAGCTGCCGAAAGAACGGGTTGCGGAAAGGTATCCGTTCAAGGTCGCCCTCACGGGTACCAAGTTTTTTACGCTCTCCGTAACGGAGAATGATGAGCCGCTTGAGGGAGCCTCCGTTCGTATTGAAGACAAGGTGAACGTAAAGACGGACGAAGGTGGGGAGTACGTATACACCTACCGGGTTCTGCCGAAGAAGGGCTTGAAAATCAGCGTAAGCAAGAAGGGATACAAAACGTGGCGAAAGAGGGTCAAAGTAGAACCGGGGGAACTAGTGGAAGTCTCCCTTTATAGAAAGAGAGAAGTAGCAAAGGCACCAGCGAAAGAGGCACCGGCAGCTAAGGCACCAGTAGCAAAAGCGCCCACAGCAAAGGAACCAGCGCCAGAGCAACCGGTAGCAAAGGCACCGGCAGCTGAGGCACCAGCCGCAAAAGTGAAACCAAAGAAAGCAAAAGCTATAAGGGCAACAGTCTCTGTTACGGCACTTACTGAAGCATATGGGATTTCGAGGGGGGTCTCCGATGTCATCGTCCATATAAATGATAAAGAGGTGGGCAAGACCAACGCCAAAGGCGTATACACGTATGCATATAAGGGCAAGCCGGGTAAAGAAGCCCACCTCAAGCTCACCGCTCCGGGATATATTCCCCACGAGTGGCATAGAACGGTGGACTTAGAGGGCACGCAGTTCATCAAACGATTCTTCTATCCCGCCAAACCAGAGCCGATCAAGGTAGGGGTCTATGGTTATGTGAACAACACACCGGAAGAGGATTTATCGGAAATCCTGAGCATGATTGAAACATCCCTCAGCGATAATCTGTCCATGTATGCAAGCCTCGTGGAGGTGCCGAAGCCAAAGCTCCGGGAGGACATGGTGGAATCAAGCCTCGATATGGAAACTGCTGCAACACTGGGGTGGCAACATACGCCGCTTATCAAATCCGTTGATATGATTATCGCGGGGAGCGTGACCAAGGATGGCGGGGGAATGACGATCGAAACCACGGTCAACTTCTCCGACGGACATACAATCCTGAGCCAGATAAATAAGGTCAGTAAGAAAAAGAACATCGAGAATACCGTAAAGTTGATCGTCAACAATATCATAGATCAATTCCCCTTCGAAGGAACGGTCGACGCGGTTCAAGATGACCGTTACAGAATCAATCTCGGAAAACTCAACCATAAGATCAGACGGGGCAATGAGTTCAAATATATGGCTGCTGAGGTAGACGAGGTCGGCAGAGTGAAGGGGTATCATGAAGCGGGCATGCTCATCGTTAAGGAAAACGATGAAACATCGTCATGGACCGAGGTTGTTGCCTTAAACGAAGGCGAGGAGATCAATATCGGGGACAAGGTCGTCCGGCGCGTATACCTCGAGGAGGAGAGGGAGGTTGCGAAGGATTCCTTTGTTCTCCTCGCCAAAGGCGGGTCCTCCGCTAATGGAGCGCCATTGTGGGGGGTAAATGTATATCTCAACAATACCTGGGTCGGAACTACCGGATCGGATGGTAAGGCCGAGATACCGGTGCGCCTCTATCAGGAATACGACCTTCTCCTCTCCCGTTACGGTTACCAGCCGTTGAACGAAACGGTCAGCGTGGATCAAAGCAAGCAGCTCAAGGAATTCTCCCTGGATGTCGCCAGCGCCCTTTTCAAAGTCGAATCCGAGCCATCCGAGGCCGAGGTTTTTGTTGATGGCGTCACAATCGGGAAAACCCCCCTTCTGGACGGGAAACCGGTGAACTTTGGATTCCGCAAAGTAAAGCTTACGGTAGGTGGAGAGTACCGTGACTGGGAAGAGGTATTGGAGTTCAATGAACCGACGATAGAGCGTATCGGGGAAAATAAGATCATCTTCGTGAAGGATTATCTGAAGATAGGGCAGATGGCCGAGCAAAATGGCAACATCGATGCGGCCATCCAGGCGTATGCCAGCACTGAAAAAGGGCATCCCGATTATTCGGATGCTCGCCACCGGCTTGGCCAGCTCTACCTGGACGAGAGAAGTGATTATGATGCTGCTATTCGTGAGTTTGAGAATGTGCTGTCGCTCCCTGAGAACCAACATATAATCTACAAGCAATTCGCGGTGACCTACACCAACCTGGGACATGCCTACTATGAAAAGGGAAATCAGCTCATTCATAAGAACAAGAGGGCTGCTGCCCAGAATCTCGCCAAGGCGGTTGAAAAACTCAAGATAGCCAAGCAGAATGCGCGTTTTTTCCCAACCCGGCACCATGCGGAGGCCGTCCATGACACCTACTACTTCCGGGCTATTTCGTATCATAAGCTCTTTTTGATCACCAAGAAGAGAGCGTTTCTCGGTAAGGCCAATCTTGCATGGCGTGAATACTTCGACTTCTTCCCGAAAAAGCTGGAGGGAGACAGCAGCTTTGTAAAGTGTCGCAACGCTGCAAGGAGATACTGGTCACAGATAAAGGATTTGAGCTAGCGCGGTGTGGAGGGTAGCGGCGTGAAATTCGGGGTATGGGCCTGTACGGTCCTTGCAGCTGCGATCATTGCTGGCGTGGCCCCGGCTATTGAGGTGCAGTCATCCGTGGTGGAGCAGGACGCTTCCGTTGAAGAGGCCCAAGGGAAGGTCTCCCCGAGGCATGGGGGGGAGATGGACGAACCCGATGAAAATACGGCTCCTGAGGCTGGAAGCAAACCCAGTGTGATGGAGAAAGAGCCGCCGCCCGCGGAGGAGCTACCCAAAGGCGTTACGGTGGAAACGGAGGTGGAAAGGGAGGTGCCGAGAGTGGTGGAACCCGTGTGGACCCGTGAGCTTACCGGGATTGAGCCCGGCCGCAACGATTCAAACCCCGCGTGGTCACCGTCGGGGGAGCTGATCGCATTCGAACGAAGCATCGGCGACAAGAAGGAGATTATCATCGCCAGTCGGTTCGGCGCGATTGTCCAGAAAATATATCTGCAACTCGCCGATGATGATGGGAAGCAGTTCTTTCTCCCCGGCACCTTCGAAGAGGCCAGTTACAACTCGGGGATCAGCTGGTCGCCTGAAGGAGATCGCTTTGTGGTCATGAGCAATGGTGGCGCCGGAAACTACGACATCTACCTCGGCACCATCGGCAGCGACGGGACACAAAGGCTCACAGATCATACGGCAAAGGATGGCCTCGCGCACTGGTCCCCTGTCGATGATCACCTGGTTTTCGTATCGGGCCGCACGGGTTACGGGGATATCTACCTGATGGACCTTACAACCCGGGCGCTGAGGCGGTTGACACCGGGGGACAAGGCATATCTATACCCCCAGTGGTCCCCGGACGGCCAAAAAATCGCCATGACCTACGGAAGCAACGAAAATCACGATATTTACCTCATCGGCGATGTGAAAGACCCCCTCAGGACCCTGAAACCGCTCACCACCTGGCCCCATGACGACCTGAGGCCGGTGTGGTCCCCGGATGGCACGAAGATCGCCTTCTATACTAACTATAATAAACAGAGTGACCCGAAGGTATGGTCCCTGGCGGTAATTGCCGCTGATGGTTCGGACCCACGGGAAGGCGAGGGACTTGCGATGAAGGTAGTGGCGACGGACATTATCCCGGATGTAGAGCAGGGGCCCGCCTGGATGCCGGATAGCAACACGATCGTCTACGTGAAGAACGATCGCCAGGCGTATAATCCAATTTACATCGTTGATAGTGAGAAAGGGGCACATTTCCTTCTCAGGACAGGGGCCAAGATGAACCATGACGTGACCTGTTCGGTTGACGGAATGATCGCATTCCGCGCCCAGGTTGAGCAATGGGACCACATCCACCTTGCCAGGGTGGGGAATAGCGAGGGGAGGTTCTCGCCCCTTGAGAGGACGGAATATGAGATGGATCCTTCTGTGCTGCCTCATGGTTGTCCTGCTGGCAGCGCCGGCGTACCCAGCACATGACCCCCTGAAGCGGGCGATGGAGCTCTACAGGGTGCACCGCTACGAGGACGCTGCCACGGTGCTCCGTTCCTCCATGGCATCCGTCGAGGCGCACAAACAGGGCATTTCCCATTTGAGCCTGGGGCTGGTATATCTCAAAAATGCCGAGTTATACCGTGAGCTCTACCGGACTTCGGTATCGGTGCACCTGGATTACCTTGAGAAGCTCGCCGCATTCCGGGGGGAGGCAAGAAGCCGCTTGGTAGACCTCTACCTGGGCGAGGCGCTCCTGGAGCGGGGCAGGCCCGGGAAAGCGGCACGCGCTTTCGAGAGATTTATCCCGGACAAAAGGATGCGGGAAACGTACCGGGAGATTGCGAGGGTGGAACTGGGGCTTTGTTATCACCTGGGGGGAGATGGGCACAAGGCGAATGGCCTCTGGAAGAGCGTGAATCGAAACGACCCGGAGGTGCTTTCCGAACTCGCGGCGGCATACAGCGAGGCGGGCATCGCAGGCGAGGACCCCCCGGCAATGTGCGACAGGGCCCTTGCTCTGGCCAAGCAGTCCGGGGATGGGATCCCAATACGGGTCATCAAGAACACCCTCGGAGTCTATGCCGAGGCAGGCCTCGTGGAGAAGGGACTTGACCTGCTGGGGCTGACGGATCTGAAGTCCTTTTCCTGTAAAGAAATCCTCGGCGAGAACAAGGTGCTCTTTTTTTACGACCTTGCCTTGCTCGATAACCTCGCCGAGCTGTACGGAAAGGCGAGCATAGCATACCTCACCAAAGCAACGGCGGATGACAGGTCAAGGAATGGGGCGACCTACTACCTCGGGGAGGCGTATGCCATCTTCGGCAGCATCGACCGGTCAGCGGAAGTTACCTCCTCGTTTATTTCATCCGACGGAGCACCCCAAAAATTCAAGGTGAAGGCGAAAGCCAGGCAGGCAGCACTTCTGTACCTCCAGGACCGAAAACCCGAGGCAATGAGCAGGTGGGACCAACTTCTGCAGCAACGGCCCAATTCCCCCGACCTGCTCGCGGATATCCTCATCGCCTGCAGCAGGCTTGGGGTGGAATGCAATGAGATCGTGACGAAAGCAGCCGCCTTGGCCGGGGCGCAAGAGGGGAAAAAATTCTCCAGCATCAACGTCGCCCTCGGTAGATACTACCTAGGCAAGAATGACTACGGGAAGACAATTGCCTATATGGAGGTGGGGCGGAACAAGGGCAACAAGAACAGGATCGAGTACAACGATCCCCTGATGCTCATCAATCTGGCCGAGGCATACTATCAAACCATGCAATTCTCCGAGGCCCTGGAGATCTATTTTGCGATGAGCAAGCAGTTCCCGGCGGTCCGCCAGATACAGGTCGCCATGCAGGGGGTGTACTCCATGGAGCAGAAGAGCGCAGGGGACGCACGGATTCTCTAACTGGACCGGTTCTCATGTGAAACGGGTGCGATGAGGTACATACCAACGGATAAAGCACGGTGCACAATAAGGCCTTTGAAGGTTTTCACCTATTAACGGCAAGGAGGATGTTATGAAAAGGGTAACGAGTGTTCTGGTAATCATTTCGCTCATGGTATTTGCCGGGATGCTGCCGTGGGCAACGGCGAAGCGGAGAGCCGACGGGAATCCGGACGGCGGCACCCTGAATTACGGTGAATACGGCAGAGCCGCGACCCTGGATCCCATAACGAGCAATGATATGATTTCTTTGCGAGTCAGCGAGCTGGTTTTTAATGGCCTCGTCGGCATCGATGAAAAGCAGGAAGTCGTCCCGGAACTGGCCGAGCGAGTGGAGGTCTCCGATGATGGCCTCAAGTACACCTTTGACCTGCGGAAGGACGTGACATGGCATCCGAGGGAGGACGAAGAGCCGCAGCCGTTTACGGCCGACGATATCATCTTCACCTACAATGTCATGATGCATCCGAAGACCATCACCTCCCTCAAGGTCCGGTTTGAGTTCATCGAGAGTGCGACCAAGATTGATGACCACACCGTCGAGTTCACCCTCAAGCGGCCCATTTTGAATGCCCTTGCCAAGTTCAGCTTCAAGATCATTCCGAAACACGGGCCGGAAAATGGGGAATTTCTCACCCGAGAAGACCCCTTTGTGCACAACCCCATCGGGACTGGTCCGTACATGCTGAGAAACATCACCGGCGATCATGAGGTGATACTCGTGGCAAACGAGGACTATTTTCAGGGCCGGCCCCATATCAACAAGTTCATCGCAAAACCCTTTGCGGACCAGAATATCATGAGCCAGGCCCTGATGTTCAACGCAATCGACATGATTGTCCTGGTGAACCCCAGGGACATACCCCAGATACAGGGGGACAAGCATTTTGTCCTGCAGCCGTACAACGCCCTATCGTATTCGTTCTTCGGCTATAACATCCGAAATCCGCTGCTGGCCGATAAGCGCGTGAGAAAGGCGATTACCTATGCGGTAAACCGTCAGGAGATGCTCGATTCATTTTTCCAGGGACAGGGAACGATTATTTCCGGTCCGTTTGCCCCCGGAAGCTGGGCCTACAACCTGGATGTTCAACCTCTCCCGTATGACCCTGAGAAGGCGATTGAGCTCTTAAATGAGGCCGGATTCGTTCAAGGTGAAGACGGCATTATGGAAAAGGACGGCGAGAAGCTCTCCCTCACGCTGAAGGTCCCGATAGAAAAGGAAAGCGAAGCCGTCAAGCGCGTTGTCCTTGCCTTTAAGAATTATCTCGGCAAAATTGGTGTAGACATACAGGCGGAGTTCAAGGAGTGGTTGTCCTGGAAAGAGGACGTTTTTCTCACCCATGACTTCGATGTTATCTTTGCGTCCTGGGTATTTGACGATTCCGCGGATATCACCTCCCTCTTCCACTCGTCCGAGATCGGCCCCTGGATGAACAATTTCGGCGCCTATTCTAACCCGGAGGTGGACAGCTTTATCGTAGAGAGCAAGCTAACCCTCGACCACGAAAAGCGGAGGACCATATACCGCAGACTCCATTCCATTCTGGCAGATGAATGCCCATATACCTTCCTCTGGACGCTTACGAACTACGCTGCCTACCACAAGAGGCTCCGACACGTGGCTATCCACCCGTACAAGTTCTTCTCCTTTGCCGATGGGTGGTACATACCCGAGCACGATCAGCAATAGACCCTTTGCAGTGCAAATCCAAGTACAGGGCCCTCACCTGGAGGGCCCTGTCCGATTGAGGCCCCGGAAAGGATGAAACTCACCTCGGTAAGACCCGTAGCCCTGCTGCTTTCCAGGGAGCTTGGGATTACCGCGCTTCTGCTCCTCGGGGTGAGCCTGGTTGTCTTCCTCGTTCTTTACCTTTCGCCGGGGGATCCGTTCAGCCTGCTGCTCCAAGGGCAGATGGCCACCGCCCCGGCGCGAGAGGGGGTGCGCCAGGCTCTGGGTGTGCCCAGAACGTGGTATGCTCAATACCTGGTATGGATCGGAAACATGCTCCAGGGAAACTTCGGCACGTCCATCCGTACCGGGCTTCCGGTTCTGAACGAGATCGTCCGTGTGGGGATTAACACCCTCTACCTCACCATTGGTTCCATGCTCGTAACGCTTCTGGTCGCCGTCCCCATTGCCCTTTCCTCAGCAAGGCGCGGAACAACCGCTCTCAATTGGCCCTTGACCATGTTTGCCTACGTGGTCTCCGCCCTGCCGGTCTTCTGGTTGGGGTACATCGTCATCTATATATTCATGCACAAGTTCGGCCTGTTTCCCATTCTCTTCAGGTTTTCACGCGATCAAGGGTTGGGCTGGCTCTACTTCCTTCTGCCCATCTTCGTGCTCGGAATCGGCAATGGAACCATCAGCGAAGTCGTCCGCTTCCTCCGAGAGGAGATGGGCCGTGTTTTGGCCGAGGACTATATACGCACGGCCCGCGCCAAAGGGGCCTCCATATGGGCGCATTCCTTTAAGGAGGGCTTTTTGATCCCGATAACCGAAATCATCGCCTCGAAGATTCCCTTTATCCTCGGCGGCGCCGTGGTGGTGGAGCAAGTTTTCAACTGGCCCGGCATGGGAAGGATGGCGTGGCAGGCCGCCCAGGACAGGGATTACCCGGTTATCATGGGGATCGCCATCGCTACGGCCGTCCTTGTTCGATTCGGCACGTTGCTCCAGAGAGTCATATACATCATGGTAAATCCGAGGACATCGTAAGGGAGAGACCGTTTCATGAGGGGCACGAGCGCATGAGAAGGTATTCCCAGGTTTCGCGCCACGTAGGGGCGTACTCGGACCTGCCCTTTTGGAAAAAGGCCGCCCCCGTGGAACTCGTTTACGTGGGCTATGGCCTGCTCGTCGTGGCCCTGGTGGTGGCGTCCTACATCCTGGGGGCCGTCAATCTCCTGCCGCACAACCCTCAGGAAATGGACCTCCAGTTGCTGATGGCTCCCCCGGGGAGTGCAGGCCACCTGCTCGGTACGGATTTCGTCGGGAGGGATATCCTCTCCAGGCTGATCGTGGGGATTCAGGCATATTTCCTCCCGGGACTCCTGGCCATTGCCATTGCCCTGACCTTGGGCACGTTCCTCGGGGTGTTCGCGGGTTATCGGGGCGGGCGCATCGATACGGCCATTACCTATGGGGCGAACCTGATCGACTCATTTCCCCGGCTGGTGCTCATTCTGCTCATGGTTGCCGCCTTCGAGCCCGATATCTATTACATCATGGTGATCGTCGGGCTGACCAACGTGCCCGTGGTACTCTCGCTCATCAAGGGCAAGATTCAATTCCTTAAGGAGAAGAACTTCATCGAGGCCGCCATCGCCATCGGCCTGAAGAGCAGGGTTATCATCCTGAAGCACATCCTCTGGTACAACTGCCGCACGGTCCTGATCATCCAGGCTACGCTCGGTATGGCCGAGGCCATTCTCATTGAGACAAGCCTCAGCTATCTCGGGTTCGGGGTGCAGGAGCCGACGCCCTCGTGGGGCAATATGGTGCAGGCCGGGGCCAACTATTTCATGCAGGGCAAGTTCTGGCCCTCCACGGCGTCTGCCCTGGCCATCCTGATTACCATCATGGGGTTCCACCTGCTGGGAGACGGGCTCAACACTATCCTCGAGGGGAAAAGGGGCAAATGACGGGCGTGCCGATTCTGGAAATAGAAAATCTTCGCACCTATTTCTTTGCGAAGGGCAAGCAGGCCTTTATCCGCGCGGTGGATAGCGTTGATCTTCGAATCAATCGGGGGGAGACGCTGGGCCTGGTGGGGGAGAGCGGCAGTGGCAAGAGCATCACGGCGCTCTCGATCATGGGGCTGATTACCGCGGAGCCGGGGGTTATCAGCGGAAGGATAGGCTTTAAAACCGATGGGATCAAGGGAAACCTGCTCCAGGACCTCGAGGAATACGTGGACCTGAAGGACAAAGACGGCCGCGTTATGGAGGTGCGCAAGGACTGCGCGGGATGGGAGAAACACGTTGAGCGGCTCATGGGAAAGGTTCGCGGCAAGGAAATCTCCGTGATCTTTCAGAATCCGCGGTCCTCCCTCAACCCGTTTATCCCCATCGGCAAACAGATAACCGAGGCCATACTGCTCAAGGGTCGAATCAAGAACCACCGCGAGGCAAAGCAGCGGGCCCTCTACTGGCTTGAACAGGTGAAGATCGACTCCCCCCGGCTCAGGTTCGATAGCTATCCGTATGGACTGTCGGGCGGCATGTGTCAGCGGGCAATGGTCGCCATGGCCCTGGCTTCGGAGCCGTCACTCTTGATCGCCGACGAGCCCACCACGGGGCTCGACGCCACCATACAATCAAGGATCGTGGACCTGCTCCAGGAGCTCAAGTCGGCCTTTAGCGTAACCACCCTGCTCATCAGCCACGATATCGAGGTCATTAAACGGCTTTCCGACAGTGCCGCCGTGATGTACGGCGGCACGCTCATGGAATATGGCCCGGCGGGGGACATCCTCCGTGTAGATCGTGAATCCAAGCACCCGTACACCGCGGCCCTCCTTGCATCCATACCCAGCGAACAGCATATCAAGGAAAAAGCCTACTTGCAGGCCATTGAGGGGGATGTGCTCGATACCATTAATACTCCGGATGGCTGCAGGTTCTATGCTCGCTGCAATCGGGTTACCGACGGGATCAAGGAGAAGTGTCAATATCATGAGCCGGACCTCCGGGAAATAGCCCACGGACACTGCATGAGGTGCTGGCTCTATTTCGATTAGGAACGTCAGGCGGTTATGGGAAACACGATACTCGAAGTGGTCAACCTCAAAAAGCATTTCGTCCAGCCCGGGGGGCTCTTCTCAACGCTCCGGGGACAGGGGGGGATAATCCCCGCGGTGGATGATGTCAGCTTTTACCTCAAGGAACACGAGACCCTCGGCCTCGTGGGGGAGTCCGGATCCGGAAAGACCACGGTTGGCCGGACCATTTTGGGGCTTACCCCTGCCACCGCCGGCAAAATACTTTTCGCCGGCAGAGACATCACCGCTCTTTCCGCGCGGGACTTCCGCCCGCTCAGGAAGGAGATGCAGATGATCTTTCAGGATCTCGATGCCGCCCTCAATCCCAAGATGCGCATCCGGGCAATACTCAAGGAGGCAATTAGCGTTCACCAAGACATAATCGGCGGGCAGGTCGACCGGAAGATGGGGGAACTCCTCGAACAGGTGAACCTCAAGGAGAGCAAGCTTACTAACTTCCCCCATGAGCTTTCCGGTGGAGAAAAACGGAGGGTGGGCATTGCCCGCGCCCTTGCGGTAGGGGCCCGTTTTCTCGTAGCCGATGAGCCCACAAGCGCGCTGGATGTCTCCATCCAGGCCCAGGTGGTCAACCTGCTCAAGGACCTCCAGAAGAACCTGGGGCTGTCGTACCTCTTCATATCCCACGACCTGCGGATTGTGGAGCTGGTCAGCCACAAGGTGGCAGTCATGTACCTGGGGCGGATTGTGGAGATGGGGTTGGCAAATCGCATTGCGGAATCGCCGCGCCATCCCTATACCCATATCCTCTGGTCTTCCCTGGTTGACAAGGAAAGCAGGGAAGCCTCCGGCGCCTCCTCAGGGGGTAAATCGGCCGACTGGGGCGTGTTTGATTTCGAGCGTCCTTCCCGCGGCTGCCGGTTTGCCCCACGCTGCCCCGTGTACCAGGCGCGTGGCAGGCCGGAAAAATGCACCAACCCCTCCACTGAGCCCCACCTCCACAACATCGGCGAGGCCCATCAAGTGGCATGCCATTTCCCTCTTTAGTGGGAGTTTTTCAAAAGCACCCTGGTCCTCACCATTTTTCCCGGTCAAGAACCTATGAAACGAAATCCACTGCCGCGAAGTGTTCTCTCTATTTGTATTTGAAATATTGTACTTATCGGGATGAGCAGAATTTCAAGAACGGTTGGTTATCGCTCCCCCAGCGCTTCCTGAATCCCCTTAGGGCGAATACAGCATCCGGTATCTGGCAAAGAGAAGCCAGCACGGATAGAAGTTCGTTCGAGGCAAATACAGGCCTTACGTTTAAGGAAGCCGCTAGCTCGATTGACGACTGAAGGAGTAACGGCTGTCTTAAGCGAA
>CAYFXP010000309.1:0-2381 GCA_964346935.1 uncultured Syntrophobacterales bacterium | reverse complement strand
ATATCTTCGTCATCGCCGATGTCAACGTCGTCTTCCCATGATCCACATGCCCAATCGTCCCCACATTCACATGTGGCTTCGTCCTCTCAAACTTCGGCTTCGACATCTCTCGCCCTCCTTTTCATCCTAATCTATCTCCGTCATACAAAACATCTTCCTAGCTTGAGGGGATTATTCCTTCAACCAAGGAAGTTATCACCCGATCTTAGTGGGAAAACTGTAAAGAATACATCGCCCTTACCACCGGTAATGGGCAAAGGCCTTATTCGCTTCCGCCATCCTATGGGTATCTTCCCTCTTCTTTATTGCTGCACCCCGTCGGTTAGCAGCATCGATCAACTCAGCTGACAAGGCTTCTGCCATTCTCCTCTCTGGCCGCTGCCGAGCATATGTTATGATCCATCTCATAGCCAACGCAGTCTTTCTTTCGGATCGGACTTCAACGGGAACCTGGTAGGTTGCCCCTCCCACCCGCCGCGGTTTAACCTCGATCATGGGCTTAACGTTATCGATTGCCTGCTTGAATATCGCCAGGGGATCCCCCTTGGTCTTTTCCCTAATGATATCGAGGGAACGATAGAGAACCCCCTCGGCCACGCTCTTTTTCCCCCTGCGCATGAAGCAATTGATAAATTTTGCCACTAACACGTCGTGGTATTTGGGGTCAGGTAAAATTTTCCTCTTGGCGACTTCTCTTCTCCGTGGCATTTCATCTCATCCATTACTTTGGTTTTTTGGCGCCATATTTCGAACGACTCTGTTTTCTGTCCTCAACTCCAACGGAATCAAGTGTTCCCCTGATAATATGGTATCGAACTCCGGGGAGATCCTTTACCCTGCCCCCCCTTATCAATACCACGGAATGCTCCTGAAGGTTATGTCCCATTCCCGGGATATAAGTAGTCACCTCCAGACCGTTTGTTAACCTCACCCGAGCTACTTTCCGCAGGGCGGAGTTGGGTTTCTTAGGAGTTGAGGTATAGACTCGAATGCATACGCCCCTTTTTTGGGGGGAACCCCTCAAGGCCGGAGCAGTTGTTTTGTTCTTTAAGGCGATTCGGCCCTTTCTGACCAATTGACTAATTGTGGGCATCTAGACCTCCAGTGTGCGATTTGCTAAATTTAATATATTAATCTATTTCTGCCCGTTCTTCAAGACCAGAGGCCAAAACTTTCCAAAATTAGCAATTCTACCCCCCAATGTCAAGGTCTTTTTGGCTCGCTCTTCCCGAGGCTTTTTCCCTTGTTGCTTCATCCGGTCATCGATATAATGTGACCCGATCACCATTTTAAAAAGGAGTAGGGCGCAATGAAAGGGAATAGAGCTAGTTTCCGGATAGAGAAGGATTCCATGGGAGAGGTGAAAGTCCCCAAGGAGGCATATTTCGGAGCCCACACCCAGCGAGCTGTACAGAACTTCCCCATTAGCGGGCTTCGTTTTCCCCGGGCCTTTATTCTGGCCCTGGGGCTCATCAAGTGGGCTTCATCCCGGGCAAATGGTGAACTGGGCCTCCTGGAGGCCCAATTCGCAAAGGCAATTGGGGAAGCATCCCAGGAGGTGGTTGACGGAAGATGGGACGATCAATTCGTGCTGGATATCTTCCAGACAGGGTCCGGGACATCCACTAACATGAACGCCAACGAGGTCATCGCCAATAGGGCCAATGAACTGTTAGGCACTGGGATCGGCACGAAATCTCCTGTTCACCCCAACGATCATGTTAACCTCTGTCAGTCAAGCAATGATGTAATCCCGACAGCCATCCATGTAGCGGCAACGGAGCTTTTGAAGAGAGAGCTGCTTCCGGCTTTGCGGAAATTGCACAGGGCTCTCATGAATAGATCCAGGGCTTTCAATGGTATCGTTAAGGTTGGACGAACACACCTCCAAGATGCCCTCCCGATACGATTGGGACAGGAATTTAGTGGATATGCCCGTCAGGTAGAATTGGGAGTCCAAAGGATTGAATGCTCCATGGACTCGCTCTTGGAATTGACTTTGGGAGGGACAGCTGTTGGAACGCGGCTTAACGTTCATCCCGACTTCCCGAAACGAGCTATTGCTCATATCAATAAGAAGACCGGGTTACCTTTTCGAGAAACGGTCAACCACTTCGAAGCTCAGGGGGCAAAGGACGGACTGGTAGAGGCAAGCGGCGCCCTGAAAACCATTGCCGTGGGCTTTGTCAAAATGGCCAACGATATTCGATGGATGGGATCGGGGCCCCGCTGTGGCTTCGGAGAGATTTATCTGCCCGAAACCCAACCCGGTTCCTCCATGATGCCGGGAAAGGTAAACCCGGTGATCGCCGAAGCGCTCATTCAGGTAGGAGCCCAGGTCATCGGAAACGACCTCGCCGTCACCCTTGGGGGACAGGGAG
>CAYFXP010000308.1:0-1994 GCA_964346935.1 uncultured Syntrophobacterales bacterium | reverse complement strand
AAAAGTTTCGTGAAGTGACAAAAAAACTATTTGAAATTGCCAACGAAAAACACGAGGAAGATCCAAAGTCCTATGCTGCAATTAGCGATCCAGATAGATGGTTGGTCCCACATACCTGTATCTATATGGCAACGGAAAATGAGATAACCGAGAGATTTGTAAATGAAGATAAAATTCCGAGTATATATTACTATGGTTTCAACCTTAAGGAACCGCCCTTTAATAACAGTATCATAAGGCAGGCTTTTTCCTTGGCTGTAGACCGGGAAAAGATAGTCGGAATTACCCCTGAACGACGGCCTGCTACTACGTTTACTCCACCTGATGTACTTGGGCAAGAGTTGTATGGTAAAGTGGAGTTGCCCTTCAATCCGGACAAGGCATCGGCTCTGTTGGCCGATGCCGGTTATGCGGAGGGCCAGAGCTTTCCCCAGGTCACCTTAGCGTACATGAAAGATCGAGCTAATGAAGCGGTCGCTAACGCCGTGGTCGATATGTGGCAAGATCATTTAGGGGTGAATGTAAAGTTACAATCTTTTGATAATTTTGAGGACTATAAGGAACTCCTTGATTCTGATCACCCACCATCTATATTTTTTATGACTTGGACTGCAGATGATCCAGATGATTTTCTTAACACCACGTTCCAGAAAAACCGCGTGCCCGGCGGGGGACAATTCAATAACGATGATTTTAATAGATTTGTTCTTGAAAATTCATATGTCGAGGCCGAGAAAATACTTGTTGAACAAGAAGCAGCAGTTATTCCAATCTTTCACATCTATAGGAATCAGCATTGAGTGGGAGGCCAGTAAAGCCTACCTCATACGCTCGGACGCCCGACTGTGATCCTGCCCCGCCCAAAGCTACCCACCTGACGGGCGCATGTCGCCCGCTTCAGCCGTTAACCGCCACTGTCTCAAAGCGAAAGTAACGAGAAGGGCCAGCGTGCCAAATCTGCTGGCCCTCTCCCGAAAGCCGAGGGCGACATTGTCGTATTCTACTTTTTTATGGCGAATCTGGCCAGCTACAGTTTAGCGACATGGCGGGGAACCCGCTACCCTTTAAGATACGATGAACCTGAGGGAGGTCACCATGCCCACCGATAGAAATCTTGAATGGAAGGAAATTCACTACGCAGATTCCACCATCGTTGATCTGCACGCTCATCCAGCTCTGAAGGTTTCCTTTTTCAACCGGATGCTCACCTCGCGCTTCAGAGCTGGCCGCTCCTTTGATCCCTTTGGCGTTCGCACGGATTTCCCCAAACTGAGACAGGGCGGTTTAGACGTGCTCTTGTCCACCGTTTATGCCCCGGAAAAGGGTATTCTCGACGAATGTCGGCTCCTCAGAATCCTCCGCTATCTAATGCCTTTGAAGTGGAAGAAGGTTTATTCCCGGACCCATTTCGATGTCGCGATAGATATGTTAGACGTGATGGAAAAAGCCGTGGAAAAGTCTGGCAAGGGCAGGACCGGGAAGCCGCTGGCCAAGATGGCGTTCTCGGTGCGAGAATTGGACGACATCCTAAGTCAGGGTGACGACAGGCCGATAGCGGTGATTCACAGTGTGGAAGGCGCCCATAGCCTGGACGGCGATTTGGATAACTTGAAGCGGTTGTTTGACCGCGGTGCGGCCTATCTCACGCTTGCGCACTTTTACGAAAATGAAGCTGTCCATCCCTGCTTTCCATATCCGGAGAGCGTGCAAATGTTGGGCTGTTTCCAGGGTGGCCGTAACCTGGCGCTGGGATTGAAAGAGTTCGGTGAGCAAGTCGTCGAGAAAATGGTTGAACTGGGAATGATCCTGGACATTACCCACTGCACACCGCCCGCACGCAAACGGATATACGACATCGTAGGCAAGCGATTGCCTATCATCGCCTCGCATGTTGGCGCTTACGAGGTCAACCCGAACCCATACAACGTGCAGGATTGGGAGATCAAAAGAATCGCTGACACCGGCGGTGTGGTGGCGGTGATTTTCATGAATTA
>CAYFXP010000307.1:0-1541 GCA_964346935.1 uncultured Syntrophobacterales bacterium | reverse complement strand
CAGGAGCCCAGGTGGACCTCATAGATGGCCATCGGTTCCTGGCGCAAGTTTTGCTGACCGCGGCTAGCCATCCACTTCTCATCATGCCATTGATAGGCCTCCAAGTCCCACACTATGGAGGCAGTTGCCGGCCTCATCTCCATGGCAAAGGCGTACGGGTCGGTTTTAATCCTGAGTTTCCCATGGGCGGTTTTGATTTCATATTTGTACAGGGTGCCTGCTCCGATCTCAGGTATGAAGAGTTCCCAGATCCCCGAAGATCCCATCTGCCTCATGGGAAAAAGTCTTCCGTCCCATCGGTTAAAATCGCCTATGACACTCACCCTTTTTGCATTCGGTGCCCACACTGCAAAGGAGACGCCCCGTACACCATCTATCTCATGCAAATGCGCCCCGAGTCTCTCATAGAGGCGGTAATGAGTCCCCTGTGTTGCCAAATATAGGTCCATATCTCCCAGGGTTGGCAGGAACCGATAAGGAGCATCGCTTTCCCACTGGTTCCCGTCAGAAAAAACAAAACGAATCCTGTAACGGAGGGGGAGGCGTCGGTCAGGAATAAAGGTGGCAAAAAGTCCACCCGGATGGCACCTCTCAAGAGGAAAAGGCTTCCTTCTGTGAATGACGACCTCTGCCTTGACAGCCTCTGGGTGAAAAGCCCGCACCACGACTCCCTGTTTGCCTTTCAGCCTAAAAGGATGAGCCCCGAGAATACTGTGGGGGTCACGATGCTCCACCCTGACGAGCCTTTTTATATCTTCTGAATGAATTCCTCTGAGTAAACATTTTCTTGCCATCATGTAAGAAACATACAGAAAAGTCCTGTAGTAATCAAGATGAAATTCCGTAACAGTTCACGGGGGAAGGAGGATCGCTTCTGTTCGGCATCCAATGCCTTTACCGGGTGTGCCGTTATGGTCTCTGGAAATGGCTGGAGGTCCGCCTCAGGCGAATTCAGCGATGTTCCTTGCGCCGTAGGTGAACTATTGCATTATGGGCAGCAGAAGGAAGAGGAGCCTTGAAAATATTTTCGTGTTCTTCTATACTTTGTTTTACTAAGGGGAGCACTACCCGTTAGTCAATCCGTATAATTGGTAACGTTGAAAAGTTGTGGCATCGCATATCTCCGAACAAACAACTTCGGGATAGGGAGGATCGCTTCTCTTCGGCATCCAATGCCCTTCAGCAGCTATGCCCTTTGTCTGGATGGAAATGGCTGGATGCCTACGTTCAGCGATCCTCCCTATCCCTTTAACTGCAATGCCCCGCCGAGAGGGACTTGCCACAACTTTTGAACGTCACCAACTGATTACCTGCCACGAAGAGCCCTTAATCACAATTGCCTTGCCTCAATTAAGAAGCAGGTAATATACTCCCCGTGGGCTATTTGAAGGAAGAGGAGAATGTGTGCGCATCAACTCATCTTGGGCGAAACGGTCGATTTCATAACCGGCGAGACCCTTGTTGATACCCTTGACGAAAGGGCGAGGCAGAAAATCGCACGGTTCCTCGTGGA
Source organism: uncultured Syntrophobacterales bacterium (assembly GCA_964346935.1). Classification (GTDB taxonomy): domain Bacteria; phylum Desulfobacterota; class BSN033; order WVXP01. The sequence goes on along the minus strand of CAYFXP010000307.1, from coordinate 28 downwards.
AAACAAAGGGTACTTGAAACACGAAATA
>CAYFXP010000306.1:0-2036 GCA_964346935.1 uncultured Syntrophobacterales bacterium | reverse complement strand
AATAACGCAGGGAGCAACATTCCCCAGTGGGCGGGCGATTTGACGTAAGAGGCTTGGGATAATATCATGGATATCAATCTCAAGGGCCTCTTCTTTTGCGCCCAAGCAGTAGGAAAGGTAATGATCCAACAGAAAAAGGGGAAGATCATCAACATCTCCTCCCAGTCAGGAAGCGTTGGGCTTCTCCGGAGGGCCGCCTACTGCGCCAGTAAAGGAGGGGTTAACCTCCTGACCAAAGTCCTGGCGGTGGAATGGGCTCCCCATAACGTCAATGTGAATGCCGTCGCGCCTACGTTCATCGAGACACCCATGACCAAGCCCATGTTTCAGGATAAGGATTTCAGCGATTACGTCCTGGGAAACATTCCCCTCGGGCGGGTGGGGAAGCCAGAGGACGTTGTCGGAGCGGTCATCTACCTCGCATCCGATGCATCCGATTTGGTAACCGGGCATATCCTTCTGATCGATGGAGGCTGGACAGCTCACTAAAGCGTGAAGGCGGTGAAATGGAAGCTACATGAAAAAAAGCTTGACAAAGGGAAGCCCCCGTTGTATGTTACCGGTAACATTTTGGCTGGCCAGTCCTTTTTGGATGAGGGGGGTTGAGTAACAAAGCCATTGAATGACGAAAGGAGGTGATAATATAGGGCTTTATTAACACAGCAGGGGTTTTGCAACGTGAAGGGGGGGATAAAGGATGAAAAAAAGATCAACTAGGAAGATTTCGAGGAGGAAATTTCTAAAATACGGAGCCGCCGCCGGCATTGGCGGACTCACCCTCGGAAAGTATAGCTTTTCGAGGGGAGCGACCAAAAAACCAATCCTCATTGGGATAACGAGCGATGCCAGCGGCACATTTGCCGACAGCGGCGCAGCCGACCGACGTGGGATGCTCATGGCTATAGAGGAGTTCAATGCCAAGGGTGGCGTGCTGGGCAGAAGAATTGAGTACAAGCATGAGGATACGGAAACCGATCCTTCGGCAGGCGCAAGAAAAGCCAAAAGACTGATCGAAAGAGAGCGTGTTGACTTTCTGATTGGTGCCCTCAGTAGCGGGGTTGCCGTTGCGATCTCTGAGGTTGCTCAACGAGAAGGAGTAATCTACTTCAACACCAACAGCAGCTCCGATTCCGTAACCAATGACCATTGCCATAGAACCAACTTCTGCTGGGACGCCAACAACCACATGTTCAGCTTTGCCCTGGGACCGTGGGTATACAAAAACCTGGGAACGAAATGGTTCTACCTCACCCATGACTACACCTGGGGGAAATCAGGCACGGAAAACTTCAGAAGGATCCAGGCAGAGGTGGGTGGAGAGGAAATAGGCGAGATCCTCGTTCCGCTTGGAACCCGGGATTTCAGCGCACAGATAATCAAGATGATGGCTGCAAAGCCTGACGTGGTCATGATGACGGTGGCCGGAATAGACCTGAGCGCCCTCAGCGAACAAGTCCATGAGTTTGGGGCAGACAAGAAGATGCACTGGTGCTATATTCTGAGGGATTTGCCAGATTTGTGGGCAGTTGGAGCGGAAAAGAACTTTGGAGTCTTCGGCATCACGTGGCACTACACACTGGATTGCCCAGGGGTAAAGGAGTTCACGGAGAAATATAAGAAGCGCTGGCCCAAGGCACCCATTCCAGTACCTGGAAACGTCGTCTACAACGGTTATATCGGGATGAGGGAGTTATTGAGGGCGGTAGAACGTGCTGGTACCACACGGAACCATGACGTTATCAAAGCGCTTGAAGGCTGGACGATTAGCGACAGCATGAAACACCATCCCTCAATGATGAGGGAATGGGACCACATCTGTATGCAGACCATGTATGTGGCACGAGCCAAGCCCAAGGAGAAGATGAAGGATGTGGCCGATTTTTACGACATCATCGGTACGATCCCGCCTGACGAGGCCGTAATCAAACGGGAAAAGAGCACGTGCAAGATGGAGTCATACGCGGACACTCCTGTATGGCATAGGACATGAGCAGGCACGATGAATCGGATGGTCTAGGAGGCGTATGGGGAGGGAA
>CAYFXP010000305.1:0-5238 GCA_964346935.1 uncultured Syntrophobacterales bacterium | reverse complement strand
AAATAGCCTCCCGCTCCCGCACCCTTGGCGTGGACCACCCGTTCAGGGATCCGTTCACGATCGAAATGGGCCAGCTTCTCGAGCAGATGGACATCCTCCATCAGAACCGGCCCCCGCTCGCCCGCTGTCAGGCTGTTCTGATCATCAGCGACCGGGATTCCAAAGGCGGTGGTTAAATTCTTACTTTCCGCAGATCTCTTCTTTTCTCTTTTCTTGTTGGCCATGGTTGTTTCCTCCTATCGATCGCTCACTGAATTGATGTTTGTGGAACGTTACGTTTCTGCCTAATAGTCTCTTTTTCACCCGTTTTGCATTCCGGAAAGGATTCCTTTCTGGTTATTGTTCGCGGTGAGGCCGGACTTGAACCCGTCAACTTCTTTCCCTCCGATACTGTGGGGAAAGAAAGCGGCGGCCCCATTTGTCGTTTCCTTTTTTGATAAATTTGTCAGGATCATAAGAGAATTTCTCCCTACATCCGGCTGAACAGAAATAGTAGATCCTTCCCTTATATTCATATGCCATCACCGGCCTCTGGCTATCGATTTTAATTCCACACACAGGATCGGTTGTCATGACCCTCACCTCCTTTATAAAGACAGAGCTATAATGACCATCCCCTGAAATCGTAATGTTGTCTCACGCCTTTCTTTCTGTACTGATAAGATTATGACCTAGTAAACGTGGTGCCTCCCCCTTTTCCGATTGGTATGGAGTCCCCTTTCACGGGACCAGTTGTCATACCTCCTCGAACATCGTGCTAAGAATATTGTGACGCTCTTCCCCAACCTCCAGGGTTTCTTCAAAAGCAGAAGCCGTCGCGACATCCCTTTCTCAATCTTTATTGTCCACCCCTTTGAGACCTCGCCACTCCGAACGCGCTTGGCGGCACATGGGACCAGGGAGGGCTCCGACAGAAAAAGAGCGGAATAAAACGAGCAAGGAGAGAGAGGAACCTCGCCTATTCTACCTTAATCTTTACCTCCTTTGCCTTCACCTTCTCCGATTTGGGAAGGGTAACCTTCAGAATGCCATTCTTGTACGAAGCCTCAATCTTGCCGCTCTCGACCTCGGCAGGGAGCCTTACCGAGCGGGAGAAGGCACCGTAACTTCTCTCAACGAGGTGATATTCCTCCTCTTTTTCCTCCCGTTCCTGCTTCTTCTCCCCCTTGACAGTCAGGACATCCCCCGTGAGAGAGATGTTAATATCCTTGGCATCCATCCCCGGGACCTCTGCCTTCACGACGAAATTATCTTTGGTCTCGGACACATCAAGGGACGGAGCCCACTCCCTCTCCCAGATCCGCGCCAAAGGCCTCTCGCCAAAGAAGCTATCCCAAAGCCTGTCCATCTCACGTCTGAAAGTGCTCAATTCCGTAAATGGCCTCCAAGGGACCAATTCTTTTTCCGCCATGGGAAATCACCTCCTCGCTGCGAAATTATGGACTTCAAATTCGTCCTCTCTCCCCTCAGCCTCAGTATAAACTTGGGTTTCAAACCCTCAACCGGAACACTGATTATAGTCCGTTCTACTCCATCGGAATGACACAGTCCGTGTGACAAAAGGATTATGAATCCTTTCACTATGGGGAATCTCCTCGACCCAACAGTGATCCACAAAGGGTTAAGGCCTCGAATCACCGAGGAATTCTCCGTAGATTTCTTTGGCTCTCGGTTGGGCCTTGAGTTTTTTGAGGGCCTTCCATTCGATCTGCCGGACCCTCTCCCGTGATATCCCGAAGCGCTCTCCAACCTGTGCCAACGTATAGCCCGTGGGTTCGCCAATGCCGAACCGAAGGCGCAGAATCTCGTGTTCCCTCGAATTGAGCAGGGAAAGGAGGTCCCCTGTCTTTCTCGCCAAATCCATGTGCTCGATGAGATCCTCAACGAAGCTGATAGGTTCGTCGCTCGCGATAAAATCCCCCAGATTACTGTCTTCCCCGACAGGGGTCTCCAGGGAAAGCGGCTCATGAGTCATGTGTAACACCCTCTCAATCTTGTCGGGATCAATTCCTGCCTCTGACGCTATCTCCTCGGGGAGCGGCTCTCTCCCCCTTTCCTTGACGAACTGATGGAGAGCCCTTGAAATTTTCCCCTTCATCTCCAGGAGGTGGTTGGGGATGCGAATGGTCCTGGATTTATCGGCGACGGCCCTGGAAATTGCCTGCCTAATCCACCAAGACGCATACGTACTGAACTTATACCCTCTCCGGTAATCGAACCTGGTAACGGCCATCATCAACCCCAGATTTCCCTCCTGAAGGAGGTCGAGGAAGGAAAGTCCCCTGTTGAGATACCTTTTGGCAACCTTCACAACCAGTCTCAGGTTGGACCGAACCATCTCCGCCTTCGCGAGCTCCAGATCGGCTTCCGTTTTCTTCAGCTCTGCCAGGAGATCCCGAAATCTATTGCAGCCATCCCCCGAATGTTTGGCTCGTTCCTCCAGTCTACGAATCACCTTCTTGACCACCTCTTCGCTGGATCGGAAGGCCTTGCCATGATTCTTCGCCGATTTAGGATCCAAGCAGTCAATCTTCCCCACGGAGGCTAAGGAGTTTAGAAGGAGATTATGGATTTTTCGCTGAGCGAGCTGAATCCGCTTTGCCAGCTCAATTTCCCTCTCTCTCGTGAGGAGTGGCACCTTGCTCACATCCCTGAAATATACCTTAACGATGTCCCCATCGCCCGCGAGCGCCCCTTTCTCGTCGGCCATGAAAATTTGTTCCCGCGGCAGGGAGGAACCATCATCCCCTTCATCTCGAAAGATCTTCAGTTCCGCCAATGGCCTCCACTCCGTTAGGTCAAACGCCATCCCCATCCCTTGGCCCTAATTCCTCTATTTTGTCCTCGCCATCGCGGACGAAAGTGCTATGCAGTAGTGTAAAAGGATGGTGGCCCCCCATCCTAAGCCGAATCGAAGAGGCTTGTTGGACGAGAAAAAACTCACGTTGGAAATGCCCTATCCAGGACCGCCTTGGTCAACGAAATGACGAGAACTTTTTCATTCTCGGTCAGGTTCCGAAACCAGACCCTCAGCATTCGCTCCTCGAGATATTCCCTTCCTTTGCCGGTTTGCCTGATCTTCTCAGGGAGAATATCCAACAGTATATCTGTTGCTATCTTTCCGATCTCCACGTGCTTTCCCCTGGTGGATCAAAGGGCGGGGATAAGTACTTCGATTCTCTAATAATTTCCTTTTCAATCATCACCAAATGTAACTTATCTTCTGCTTACCACTGTTGGCCTCTTCTTCTCACGGCTAGTCGTCCTCTCGCCCGGAGAATGCATCCCTCGTTTTTTTGGCCATGGTTCCAGAGTAATGAGGTAATCGCGCAAGATCGTCCGGTCTTGCTCCGACAAGTGCATGAACTCAATCCCTGAGACTTTCTGCCTGCCAGGGAGCGCATGACTATATATCGTCCGTCCCTTGAGCCGGATGGAAGCTTCTCCTAGGACAAAGGTGAAATCTAAGAGTTCACCTTCGGGAAGATGGTAGGGAGTCTTGATCCTCATGCCCCCCAATCCCAGATTCAGCGTCACCGTCAGCAACCGTTTATCCCGGTGAGAATACGCGATGACCTTATTAGCCGGATATCTTAGATGACTTCTTCTCAGGGGCAAGAGGAGCATAATCTTTGTCCAAGCATGAAGAAGTTTGATTTCGGAATTAATGAAATAACATTTTATTATATATCAATCTGAAATAAAAACGTTGTCTCCGTTGATCACCACGAATTGTCGTTAGCCTTTAAGTTCTTAGTTATTTTTTCTTAATAAAATCAAGGAGTTAAATCGTATAAAATCGTATAAGGCGATTTTTAACTTGAATATCGCATAGAATCTTAGATTTGCTTTGAATAACTCTTATTTTCTCCCAAATTCAAGAATTCAGCCAAAAACCAAAAAAGGATTTCCTACTCATCCCCAGTCTATTTCTTCGCTCTCTTTCCCCCTATATTGGGGCATATATCCACGCTTATTCATAAGGAGGGAGCTAGGGATAATTGACAGATTTGTTGACTCTGCTATGATTGCGAAGGGTGTGTTCGCGGCTATTGGGAAGGGCGGTAATGAACTGGCTAAGGAAAGAGAAGTGGTCTCTCTGTACGTCCAGGGGCTTCGCTACTTTCTTGGCTTCATATCCAGGACCGCACCTGCCGCTGCAACGATTGCGGCCACGACAGTTGCACCGGTTGCCGCGCCCTTGTGTTCCTTTGCTGTTTCACAGCCCACAGATTCCCGCAATTTCTTGGTTATATCGATTAAATTGTGCCACCGCGAAGAACATTTGTCAGGATTGGGCCCGAAAGCGCCTGGAATCACGCACATTTTGCGAGGAGCGGTCGTTGGAGTAGGGCGTATATTGTTAGCCGCCAGGGGATCGAGGCAGCGGAACGTAGGTAACCGAAGGCCTTCCGACTCCCTTTTGAGGATAGAAATCCATAAGGCTATAGATGGACCTGGGTATGTCCGTTGAAACGGGCAATCCAACGAGTTTGGCACGCTCCACCGTGATGGGAAAATCGTGCGTGAACTGGCCAGTGCTGATCAGAATAGCAACTTCTTCCGCCTTTTCCTTGGGCAGGTGTTTTTCAAGCATCTTAGTCACGAGCGAGGTGACCTGATTGATGGCCTTGGTGGACATGTCAGCCAAAATCAGCGTCTTATCTTCAACATTTTCCGGTTTCTTGAGTTCCACGGTTTTAATGATGGAGGCAGCTGGCAAGTTTCCTATTTGGGGATCAACTGGGCCCAGCACTGCATTGGGAGCCATAACGATTTCATCGGCTGCGAGCGCAATCAGCGTTCCTCCGCTCATGGCATAATGCGGGATAAACACGGTTATCTTGCCTTCATGAGCCCGAAGGGCGTGAGCAATCTGCGAGGCAGCAAGCACCAGCCCGCCAGGGGTATGGATGATCAAATCGATGGGTTTTTGGGCTGGCGTGAGGCGAATCGCCCGCAAAACAGCCTCTGCGTCGTCAATGTCGATATATTTACTGACCGCCATCCCAAACAGGTTGACCGTCTCCTCACGGTGTATCAGTGTAATTACTCTGCTCCCCCGAGTTTTTTGGATCTCTTCAGTAATCGCCACGCGCTTTTTCTCTAATGACGCCGTGCCAATCCACTGCGAAAGAAGCATGATGATCAACAAGCTCCAAAAGAGAAGACGAGCCACGTTTGTCACCGTGGATAGACGAGAAGGTCCATCAGACATAATTCAAGCTCCTCACTCCT
>CAYFXP010000304.1:0-19149 GCA_964346935.1 uncultured Syntrophobacterales bacterium | reverse complement strand
CCAACCTCAAACTTCACCTATGCCGCAGCCCCAAGCACCATCTCCTTACTGCCTACTGCTTACTCCCTACTCCCTAATGGATCCTCTCAGCCTCCAATCTATAACCTTCTTCCAGCAATTGCCTTGAGGCCGAAAACTTGTTACTTTTTTGGTATGGATGTGGGAACCTTGACCAAGGTCAGAATCGATCGTTTGGCCCATCTCGGTTCTGGAGTGGGACGAGTCGATAACCGGGTCATCTTCGTCCCGTTCACTGCCCCTGGAGATACCGTCATCGCCCGAATTACCCATAAGAAGAAGCGTTACCTCAAAGGGGAAATCAGGGAGATCGTATCCCAATCCCCACTCCGAAATCCCTCTCCATGCGATGTATTCGGCATTTGCGGCGGGTGTCATTGGCAGCACCTGGCTTATCGCAGCCAGCTGGAATTGAAGGAGGAAGCCTTCAGGGATGTCTTAGAACGTATTGGGAAAATTGGATCTTTGGAGCAGCTTCCCATTGTTCCCTCCCCTCGGGAGTACTCATATCGATGCCGTGTCCAGCTTCACGCGGACTACAGAGCCCCCGAATATCTCCTCGGTTTCTTCAGGGAGGCGAGCCACGAACTCGTTCAATTTCAGCACTGTCATATTTCAGACCCACTAATCAACTCCGTCCTCCAAGGGTTCAGGCAATTTCTCAACCTTTGGGTTCCCAAGCCAACCTTAAGGCGAATCGATCTGAATGTCTCTGTGGATGATGGAAAGATAATCGCAATCCTCCACGTATCCCCTCACTTCATTCGAGAAGCGAAGGCTCTTTTCCGAGAACCTGAAGCCATTCATTCACAGCTCATGGGGATTGTCCTGCTCGGTGGAAGGAGGGAGGCAAGGCCGGTTGAAATCGGGAATACAGTGGCCAGCTATTCGTGGAACTCCCCGAGGGGGATCAAGATCCGATATCGCGCTGGACCCCTCAGCTTTTTCCAGGTCAATTCCCAAGGGAATCATCAGCTCATTCATACCGTCTTGGAATTTGCGCAGATGCGAGGAGAGGAAAAGGTACTGGATCTCTTTTGTGGGGTGGGGAATTTCACCTTCCCCCTTTCCCTGAAGGCCCACTATACTGTCGGAATTGATGAGAACCCTTGGGCAATAAAGGATGCCCGATCTATTCAAAAGCTAAACCCCATTAGGGAATTGGATTTCTCGTGTATGAACGTGAAGAAGGCATTACAAGCGAAGTCCAGAAAGATCCTCAATCCCGATATCATCGTCCTCGATCCCCCCAGGTCTGGCTGTGATCAAATCATTAGGGGGGTTGTGGAACTCGGGGCTTCAAGGATAATCTACATCTCATGCGATCCTGGAACCCTGGCCAGGGATTTGAGGATCTTCCGCTCGGGGGGCTATGTCCCGCTCAGAACCCGGCCCATTGATATGTTCCCTCAGACCTATCACATCGAGAGCGTAACGTTATTACGCAGGGTAACTCAAGGGGGGTATAATAGGTGATTAAGGAGACGTGTTTTTCGGGCAAAGAGAGGATCATCCCCAAGGAGGATGTCGTCTTCGATATCTCCGGACTTGGAAAGGGGAGACATGGCACACGTTTGTTGGCTCCGAGCCGTAAGCTGTTGGAGGATTGGAACGAGGATCGAATTAAATGGAAGGAGTATGTGGAGAGATACTTTCAGCAACTGTACGATGACCAGAGGGCAAGGAATTTCCTGAAAGAGGTGATCTCCCTTTCCATGGAAAAGAATGTTTGGCTTGTTGGCCTCGAAAAAGACTACCCCTGTCATCGCTTCCTTCTAAAGCAGATCGTTGAGAAGGTCCTCTTTGAAAGAAAGGTCATCGACTCCCTGGAAGACTATTCCGAGCAGTACCGCATGTTCAAGAACATGACCAAGTCTCAAGTCATGAGGATGAAAAAGTCCGGCACTTCATCCCCCGTCCCCCCTTCGCGCCTGCTGAGATAATCCTTTCCTCCGGTATCAAAGCCTTCTTGCCAGGCTGGAGAGATTGGTCAGCTGAAGGACCCTCAAGAGGTGCTATTCTTCCGCGATGAACTGCAGGACGGTATTTCCGACTCGGATCTTATCCCCGTGATTTAAGACGCGAACATCGGTTGATTCGCCATTAATGAAAGTTCCATTGGTACTCTTCAGATCCTGCAGAATAAACCTGCCATCCTTCCTTTCGATAGCGGCATGCTCCCGAGAAACCGATGAGTCCTCGATCAATATATCGCTTCGATATAGCCTGCCGATAAGCATCCTCTCCGAACCCAGACGATATTGTCTTCCCAAATCAGCTCCATAAATGATAATGAGCTTACCAGGAGGGCCTTGACTCGAGGGATCTTTCGCTTTTTCCCCCGACTTGAAGAGGGGAATGGGCCTTGTTGGCCTGCTATCCCGTTTCATGGTAACTCCTTTTGCACCTTCATGGTTCACAAAAGGTTCTGCATATTCCATACCAATTTCGGCCATAAGCCAGTCCCTCTCCAATGGGGTGATTTTCGACGCCCAGAAACGCTTCCGGGTGGCGAAAACGAAAACGCTTCCTCCCTCCACTATGTAATTATTTCAGACCACCCCTCCGAAAATCGTACCCCTTGACGACTATGGTAGGCGACCTTTTCAAGGGGGCAGGATTTCTCGGAAAAAATCTTCACAAACGCATTGCAATTGTGTCCTGACTTTTGATATGAAAGTATCGCAGGAACAGCGGAAGAGGAGGAGGACACGATGTCCGGGAAAAAAGGTCGGGTCGTTGGACGGGAGAACAGGAAATTTCCTCGTCGAATTATAGAGCTCCCCATTCTCTATACCTTCGTCGAGAACATAAAGACGTACGGAGGAGAAACGGCAAATATAAGTGAGGGTGGCCTCTTGGTATATCTCAAGGAGGCCTTATTTGAAGGGGTGAGGCTAAATATCGAGATTTTCCCTCCGGACCTCTTCGGGTTAAAACCCATAAGGGCAGTAACCCAAATCGTGTGGACCCCGACGCGACAAGGGGAGACATGGGAGGAGTATCTTCAACATGGACTGGAATTTATCGAGATGGATGAGGGGAACATTCACAGGTTGAACCGACTTCTCACGTACATCGAGGGGTAGAGAACGCACTGCTTGCCCCTGCAGCCGCTTTAATTTTCGGCTCCTCTCCCCATGCTGCCCTTCCATTAACTTCTGGAGTGAAATAGCATGGGTCACATTGATCCCCATTACTGGGGTGAATTTGCCCGATTAGACCCCGAAACGGTCTGTATGAGGACATTGGCTGATTATCAGGTAAAGCAGAGGGCCTATGCCCTGCCCATTCTTAATCAGGGTTATGTAATCCTTCCCCATCAGAGACGGATAAAGAGGCTCACCGAGGGCGGGACGCTGACGGAAGAGGGTTTGAGCACGGAATTCACCTTGATGGTACTCTTCTACCTTTTACATGCCAAAAACATCCCCCTCGCCCGTAAATGGATAAGTGAAAAGGATTTACCCGGGGGGGGAACCTTCTTCCGGGGCCTTCACGCCCTCAGCGTCGATCTCGTCGAAAGGAAATACGGCCAGAACCCGGAGAGCTTTATCGAGGCAGGAAAACTCCACGGTGGCACTCCCGTTCGTTTCGGCGACAAATCAATCGCCTTGGACGTTTTTCCCCGAATTCCCATCATTTATATCTTGTGGATGGGGGACGAGGAGTTCTCCCCAAAGGTGGGAGTTCTTTTCGATGCTTCCATCGAATCCCATTTCACCCTTGATATAATCTGGGTTATGGTGAATGAGGTAAGCCAGCGTTTGGTGGAGGCTACTGGATAGACAGAACTTTAGGTCTCGACCGTCGTCTCTTTGGACTTGGTGGGACGGGGTTCAATCCGGAACTCAAAGATCTTCCAACCGTCTTTCGTCATGATGAGGGCATAACGCTCCTGCGCATTTCCCCGTTCATACAGGGACCTGTAGCTAAAGGTGCAGCTCCTCCCCCTGTTTATCGAACGATAACTCCATCTCATGAGGTCCCGGCTTTTCACCCGCCCCAATTTTTGTCGAATCTCCTCCATCTCCTTGAGGTATCCTTCGAGAGAGATCTTTTTCTGGAGATCCGATGCCATGTATTTTCGGAAGGCAGTGTGATAGTTACGATGATCGACCTCGGAAAAATACGAGTTCAAACAAGAGATGGCCTCGTCCTTCTTGGATGTCGTTTTCAGAAAGAAATACCCGCCTATTAAGGGGATAATCATGATCAGGCCCAACATCACCGCCAGCCACCGAAGGAGGGAGAGGTGCCGAGGCTCCCTATGCGGAAGCGGACCCTGTTCAGCCCATGTCCTTGGGGCCGCCTCCTCACCGGCGGCAGGAGGCTCGATCAAATCCCCATCCGAAAGATAGACCACCTTCGAGTCTTCTTCTCCCTCGAGTCGACCCAGGTCAATGCTGCCCCCGCAGTTGGGGCAGGGAAAGAGGATGACCTCGGTATCCGATTCCGGAACCCGAATTCTCTTATGACAGTAAGGACAGCGGAGAGCCATGCACGTATACCTCTAAGATTAGGCCATCAACGAATAGCAAGCAAATTTTAAGCCAATGGATCGCCGTGGAAAAACTGGCTGACGGGCTAGGATTCGAACCTAGATCTCAGGATCCAAAGTCCCGCGTCCTGCCATTGGACGACCCGTCAGACCTAGTTGATTTTTAGCATGCTTTCTTGGTAGTGTCAATACAGCGGAGGCATATTCACTACGAAGCCACGAGGCGGTTCTATGTGTTGACATGTTCGAATAGAAGACATATAAGAGACTCGCGGGACATTTCGTGTCACGGGTTGGGAGGGAAATTTAGGCCTATGGAAGGGGGTGATAGAGGAGGTTAATATTGACAGCACCATGATTAGAGTACACGCCCCCTATAACATGACGCAGAAGGAAGGAGAGGAACTCTTTCTCTTCCTGAATCCGAAGAAATGTATAGCCCTATGAAAAATGGGACAGGCTACTTTTTCTGACCCTTTTTTGAAGTAGGGTTCCAACGATTTCAGCGAAGCCCTCCCCACCATCGCGGGATGCGATAAAGGACGGCAAAGAGTTCATGCGGTCGGCGAACTGGAGAACGTTTTTCACCCCTGCCGTGACCGGAAAGTATTGAAACATGGGCTCGTCGTTGGGGGAATCGCCGCAGAAAAGAAAGCGTTTCCTGTTGACATCCGGGTCCAACTCCCAATGCTCCCGCACAAAGATCTTCGTCATCCCCAGCTTGTCGTAATCCCCAAACCACCCGTTCACGTGGATTGATGACACCTTGCACTCTGCTCCATGCCTTTTGAAGATCTCGCAAATTCGGTCGACGGCCTCCCGGTCGAGAGGTGTCACGTCCTCGCAGTAGTCGATGGCGAGGTCCGTCTCCCGGTAGAGCTGGTCGCTTGCCACCGCGGAGCCCGGGACCGAGGTAAGGATCTCTTCCCTAATACGCACCAGGCGCTCTCGCTTCTCCGCCCGCACCTCTCCAGCGTCGAGGAATCGCTTCTTCAGCTTCCGTTTCCCTTCATCAAACCAGAAATAGAGGGCCCCGTTTTCCCCGACGATGCCATCCACGGGCCACATGCGCGCAATGTGATCGCACCAGCCCGCGGGTCGCCCCGTAATGGGAACGGCCCAGAGACCGGATTCCCTTAATGCCCAGAGGGATTGGTACGCACCGGCATGAATCCTCCCCCCAGTCGAAAAGGTGTCGTCAATATCGAAGAAGACGCCCAAAAAATTTCCCGCGGCCTCGGCAGGTAGTTTCTTGATTGAAGGTATCACTTTGGGATTCTCATTTTTTCATTTTTCCAGATACGCATCCTGCAGGATCTGGATGGGATGAACGACCTTCATTCCAGTCAGGTGTCGTATCTGCAACCGACACCCCTCACAGTCCGTAACCACAGCATCCGGTTTCAATTCCAACAGGTGATCGGCCAGATCCTTCCCTATCTTCGTGGAGATTTCGTACTTTTCCTTCTTGTAGCCGTAAAGTCCCCCTAGCCCACAGCAGCCCTCATCGATGAGCTCGACCCGAATGCCGGGAATCAGCTTCAACAGTTCCAGGGCAGGCAACCCCACCCCCATGGCCCTCACATGACACGGGCTGAAGTAGGCCAATCGCGCCCGGAACTCGGAGGGATGTTTCAGCAGCCCCTGCTCGTGGAGCCTCACGAGGTATTCGCAGATGTCATGGGTCTTCCCCGACACCTCCTCCGCCCCTGGAAGCCCAAACAAATTTGTGTATTCATGGCGAATCATATAACCACACGTGGTGGAGCTGTAGACGATATCCGTGCCCGAATCGATTGTGGCCTTTAAAGAGAGAAGGTTCTTGTGGCCCAGAGATCGCGCGGAGTCCAAATCCCCGCTTCCCAGCATAGGTATACCGCAGCAGTCCTGCTGGGGGACGGTCACCGTGATCCGGTTTTCCTCCAAAACCCCAATCACCGCCTTTCCCACATCCACTTCCCCGACATTGGTAAAACATCCATAGAAGTAACCAACCTTTCCGTTGGCAGACGGTTCAAGGGGTATCCCATGTGTCTCAGGACGCCTCGTGAACCACTGTCTGAAAGTCGGGGTTTCAAAATCCGGCAAGGGCCTCCTCTTATCGAGCCCCAACAGCCGATCCAACACCCATCTCATGAAAGGGGATCGAGACATCCTGTTCATAAATGGCACGGTCCACGGCATTCGGTCCATCCAGCGGTTAGAATGGGCAAGAATTCGGTCCCTCACGGGTATTCCATGTTCATCGTAGTACTTGACCTTCGCCATCAAATTGAGGCGATAGACGTCCACCCCGGAGGCGCATACCAACTCGCACATGCTGCAGCCAATGCAGAGATCGATGCACCGGTCCACGGGGGGAATCTCCTGACCCCTAAACCGCTGGCCGCCGGGTCCCGCCTGTTTCGGACCCGGAAACCGATCGGTAACCTTGAGAACCGGGCAGAACTCCATACAGGTGGCACACCGAATACAGGGATCTGTCTTGTCCTCGACTCTCGCCATTTGTTCCATTAATGAAATTCCCCTTTTCCGGCCTTGTATCCCGTGGAAAGGGCTATACCGCCCCCGGACTTTTCCCGTAAAGGATCGGAGCCGGAGAGAATTGAACCGGCCACATGTAGATTTCTCGCCACTGTCCTTCCGTTCTTGTCAATGGGATTGAGACGTTCATCGGCCATTATCCCGAACTCGGCAATGGGATGGGGATCATCGGAGAAAAATCGGTACCCAAACCACGTATCCCTCGAAGCGGACTGATGTATCGGAAGGCCGAATATGGGCTCCACCACCCTATCCTCCTCCGCCTCCAATCCGCCGCCGAAAAAGCTTCCCGTGGCCAAAATGAAAATTTCCGCGGAATAGGCCCTCTGAGCGGGTGCACAGTTAACGGTAACCCCTGAACATGTGCCGTTCTGAAGTATGGCTTCGGTTACGGCAAATCCCATGATCACGGTTACCCCTTTGCGCTGCAAATCCCGTTTAAAAGCCTGAAAGAGGCGGTATGCCGGGACCGAGGGAGGGAGGGTGGGTATCTCAAATACCGTTGTCCTGAGCTTTTCCTCCAGCTCCCTTTTCACTTCCCCCGGTCTCTCCATGCCCAGTACTGCCGGGAATGCCACCCGTTCCTCCCCCTTAAGCTTGACGCGGACCACCTCGGCGATTCTATCCCGAAATCCCTCCTCCTCGAAGAACCGTGCCAAGACCGGGGGCGGGGCCGTTTTCCGAGCGGAGAATTCCGACAACGGAAGGGATATCGACCTTGCCTTGAAGGGAAGGCGTCCCTCTCTCGCGAGGGAATTGAGGTTGTGGGCCAGATAGGCGCTGTAAAAGTCCTTCAGGCCATCGAATCCCACGATCAACACATCCCTTTCATCATCAATACCTCCCCATGCCATGGTCGACGGCAAGAGGTATGTCATCCTCGTGCACCCCGAAGAGGTGAGGGTGATGGTGTTCTTCCCCTCTTGGGAGAGATAGTGGTAATCTCCTTTCTCGAAAAGGCCCAGGAATGATGTGAGGGCCTTCTGAATATCCGGTACTCCGACCCGAGCGTAGGGATGGTTAGGCATCTCCTCAATCAACTGGCCAATGGATCCAAAGGGACTTACCACTGGAAGGGATGAACGGGGTGGATAATACCCCAATAGATCGATACACCCCGTAAACATATGGGCCCTTCCCACCCCCTTGCCCAAGAGGAGGACATTCTTGCCTTCCTCTGCGGCTGTCTTGGCCGCCATCAACCCGGCAAGCCCCATGCCAATCACGATGACATCGTAATGCTTCATGTGTCCTTATCCAGATTGAGGATCCCCAAATAGATCTCCTCCATGAATTGAAGTTCGCGCAGCTGGTTTCCCCAGAGAACGGGCCTGACGCCCCTCCACCTTTCCTCCAGAAACTCCTTGAGCTGGGCATTGGAGTTTATCTCTTTAACATAACCCATGGCATGGAGCATTCCCAAGAGGCGATAACTGCAAAAGGCCCCCTGGCAGGTACCCTTGGCCAATCGAGTGCGATGGAGGATTTCTCTTAATCCCTTCAGGGAGAGACCCCTTACTGCCTCCTCCAGTTCCCCACGGGTTATCAGCTCACAATCGCAGATAATCTCGGCATCTCGCTTTTCGGCCTCCTGGTCGAGTCCCTTCAGATAATCGCCCCTTCCCCTACCCTCTCCTTTGAACTCCACCAAGGGCGTTATGTGAGTTTTACAGGGGATCTGTCGTCCCATCTTTTGGCAGACGAGATCGACGGTTTTTTCCGCCATTAGCCGATACGTTATCAATTTTCCCCCGGCAATGGTGATGAAGTTCTTCACCCCATCTTGAAGCTCGTGATCCAGTAAGACGAACCCCCTGCTGAGCTCCCGTGAATCTTGCCCCGAAGCAGCTTTAAACAGCGGCCGAACCCCCGCATACGCTCGAATGTATCGGGCTGCTTTCAAGCAGGGAAGCATTTTGGATGATTCGTCGATGAGAAAACAAACCTCCCTGGGCTCAACGGAAAGCCTCTCCGGTTCCGTCGTGTTGACGGATGTGGTCCCTAGAATGGAGACGGTGTGATTGGGAACAACGATATCCCCATCCGATGGCAATCGGCAACGGTGAATGACCCGATGGCTTACCCTCCGGTTGCTGACCACCATGCTCCCCTTGGACAACTCCAACGGGAGTGAGAGATCGGCAAGACCGGCGATCTTGTCGGTCCACGCTCCTGCGGCATTGACGACGAAATCGGCATGAACCGTAAGGGGTTCACCGGTCTCTAATTTGGAGGCTTCCACCCCTGTTATGCGATTGCCGCTCCGAATGAGGCGGGTAACTTTCGTGCGGGTCAGAATTTCGTTCCCATACTTCCCCGCCTCCTCGACGTTGGCAAAAACCAGGCGAAAAGGATCGATTGCTGCATCGGGGACCTGAATGGCACCGGTAATATCAGGGCACAATTCGGGCTCCAATTCCAGCGCTTCGGAAGGAGTCAGACATCTCGTCGGAATTCCAATCTCCTCACAAGACATGAGAAATTGATCTCTGAAAGTACTGTTATCCTCGGGAAGCGAGACGAAAAGCCCCCCAGTGTCCTCGATACACCCAGGCGCGATTTTCTTGAGAATTCGATTTTCCTGGATGCATTCCTTGGCCGCAGGGGGATCGTTAACGACGTACCTGGCACCACTGTGAAGATATCCGTGGTTTCTGCCTGAGGCTCCGTTTGCCAAATCTCCCTTTTCCATGAGGATAAACTCTATGCCCCTCTGAGCCAAATCCCGAGCGATACCCGCCCCAGCGATGCCACCACCAACGATCGCCACCTGAGTCTTTAGCTCCATGCCCTCCGAACCCTCCTCGAAATTCTCATCGTAAACGCCATATCCTCCAGTCCACTGAGAAAATTATATCCTTTTGTCTTTTAGATTACTATGCTTGACATTCGGCCTTTTTTTTCATATACGGGGGACAAATTTCTCCGGGCAAACGACCATGGAAATCTGTCCCCTCGGATTGGTTCTGGCCTCGGCCTTTATCCACGTCTTCTGGAACATGGTCATGAAGTCGAGTCAGGATAAATTGGTCTTCATGGGGTGGGTTTTCCTCTTTTCTTCCCTCTTCTACTTTCCCTTTTTTTGGACCAACCTCCATAGATTCCCCATTCCGTTGACGGGATGGGCATTGATCTGGATAAGCGGTTTCATCCATGTGGTTTATACCATTATCCTGGCTAAAGCCTATGAAGCGGGTGATCTGTCTCTGGTTTATCCGCTTGCCCGCTCCGCCCCTCTCTTTGTCATGCTCTGGGCGCTCCTCTTCCTCGGCGAGAGATTGACGGCAGGAGGAATGGTGGGAATTCTCTTTGTGGTCGTTGGGGCTTATATTATCGGGTTTCGAACCCTTCAGTGGAGGGAGTTCGTGAAGCCCATCTTTTCGCTCGGGGATAAACCCTACCAGTTGGCCCTCCTGACGGCTCTCCTCGTATCCCTCTATTCCATTGTTGATAAAATCGGCGTTAGCCGCATGCATCCCTTCATCTTCTACTATCTCCTACTCTTGCCTCGACTCACCTTGTATGTCCCTTACGTACTCAAGACCAGATATCCCGGCATCATGCCCGAATGGAGAAGGAATAGACGAAATATCCTTCTGGTGGCGCTTATACAATTTCTCGGATATCTCCTCATCCTCTACGCAATGACCTTGACAAAGGTGAGCTATGTCGTCGCTATACGGCAGATCAGCGTCGTGTTTGCGGTCCTGATGGGGAGCGCCTTGCTCAAGGAAAAGTATGGTTTCGTTAGACTGATGGCGTCCGTGTTTATTTTTCTGGGGGTATTCCTTATCGGGATGAAGGGGTGAAGCGTAGTCTTAATGGGAGGGATTTTACGAAATTGGCCAAGATCCCAATCAACCTCTCCATTTCCGCGGAATGACCGTCATCCCGCAGTCTCCTGTGGATCTCCAGTTGGATGGCGGGTATCCTCTCCATGATATTTCGAACAATCTCCCCTCCTATGAAATAGTGGTCCTTCCTGATCAGGTAATCCGAACCCCTCCCCAGTTCTTTCTCCAGTTGCTCCAAGAACTCCATCCTCCCCCTTAGGCTGGCCCCCAATCTCGTTCCGATCTCGATATCAACTCCCCTGCGCCTTCTGTCCAGCCCATGGATATCGAGAAGCAACTCAATATCATGAGAGACGACGAGGCCATCCAAACACTGGAAGAAGGGGGTTTCGTTTGCCTTTGCGCCATCGAAACCGTCGATATTGGGATCCCTTAGCTTCGTCAGGGGAATAAGTCCGTAACAGTTGGCCTCTTGGCAAACCCTCAGTACGATAAGATCCGTAAACTCATCCTGCGGCTTTAGGAGGTTTTTCCCATTGTAATTTCCCCGATCATGGGGAACGGCATGGGGGGCGGTGAGAATAACGGGGGTGGATCCCTTGATAAAGAGGTACTTTTCGGTATATCTTTTTTTCCTGTTTAGATTACCTGCCCACGGCTTCCCCCACCAGAGTGCCCGGATGACCCGGTGCCTGTCCGCTGTCAACTCCGGAGTCAGTTCACTCCTTTCGACGATTTCTAAGGCCGGCGTTTCCATGGTTTTCGTGCCGGAAAAAATCCTTGTCCGTTCGCTCAGATTTCGTGTCGCGTGTTCGTGATCATTAGGACCGAAGACGGCGGACGGCAGACCGCGCTAGAGGATCGTGTTCGCGCTCGCATGTTTCGTGTCCGTGATCCGTGTCCGTTATCAGTTATCGGTCATTTGTCATTTCGCCTTCCACCTCACCCTCTCAACCTCAACCTTAACCTTTCACCTTTGTCATTTGGATTTTGACATTTGAACTTTCCATTTTTTACCAATAAAACCAATCAAACTAATACAACCAACCAACTCATTGCCGTTTGTCATTTCCCCTTCCACCTCCACCCTCTCCCTTGAGGTCTCGATTCAGACTTTGTCATTTGAGCTTTGACTTTTTTTGCCTCAAGCCTCCAGCCTTGACCTTCTCCTTAACCTCAACCTCAGCCTTAACCTTCCACCTTTCCCCTTTCCGACTGCAACACCGCAGAACCGCAATTCACTCAGAGTTCGTTTTCCGGTTTTCAGAGATTCTCATCTTCCTTTTGCCAGGAGTCTCAGATGCGCCGGGGACAAAATCCACCTCAAGTCTCCCTTATGGGTGGGAAGCGCCTCAACATCGATGCGACACACGCCACCCATCTCAAAGTGGATGGAGACATCCCCTTCCTCGCTCACCAAATCCGATGCGATTTTCCCAAGGGAGGGTAAATGTCCGGTCAGCAGCACCTTGTTCCTATCACCGAACCGCCCGAGAGAAGCGATGAGATCTTCACTCGGTGCCAAGGGCTCTAGGGCCTCTGTGACCTCGATCCCCTCCTTGGAATAGCCCAACTCCCCCGCGACGACTTCCGCCGTCTGTCGGGCCCGCTTCTTGGGGCTTGAGACCATAAGGTCCACATCGACTCCGAGTTTCTTGAGGGCCGTTCCACTGGAGTGAATCTGCCCTTCTCCCTCAGGAGTTAAAGATCGCTCCGGATCTTGATCCTCGGAGTAAGCCTCACCATGTTGCATGAGATAGATTTCCATCTTTAATCTTCCCTCCTCCTCGGTCTTTTTTGTTAAAGCTGCCGTTCCTCCAAAGGATCCCCTCTCCTTTGAACATTGACGGGACCGGAATCGGTCTCACAGGGAGGAATTTTCACCTCGAGTTTCTGTCTCTTTCCTTCCGTAAGGACAACCTCAAGTTTGAAGTTGGGGTCCGACTGTTCGTCCTTCCTCTTCATGAGAAGCCATTGATTCCCCTTACCCCTTCCCTTGAGGAGGGCCATGGAAAAGCCCCCCTTCAGTTTCTTCCCCTTAAGTTCGAAACTGAACCTCCCTCTATGAAGCTGTTCCTCAGGGTTCCCTTCCTCCGCAGGGACATAGGATCCCCCATCCCAGATAAGCACGGCCCCGGCCCCATAGTGTCCCTTGGGGATAATTCCCTCGTACGCCCCGTATTCCAAGAGGTGGTCTTCCACCCTAATGGCCAGCCTCTTTTCGGCTGGATTCATGGAGGGCCCTTTAGGAATTGCCCATGATTTGAACACCCCTCCCATCTCCAACCTGAAATCATAGTGGAGGTGGGTGGCATGGTGTTCATGAACCACAAAGCGTAACTCTCCGGAACGTTCCCTCATCATCAGCCCCTTTCCCGGATAATACATTGCTTCTTTGTACGATAAAAGTCAACGGAAAATTCCCAGTTTTCTTGACTTTGTTGACAGACTGCCTTGTCCCTGACCGTAATTTGCTGTTGAAGTAAAGTATCTATCGAGGGTTGGTAGGCTGCCATTTCGGAGCCGCGTGTTGGCCGGGTGCCCTGGACTAAAGAGCACCGAAGCGAAGAGACATGGCAGCCTCCACTTTGATGCACGACCGTCGGTTGAAGGTGTGACTATTACTGTTGGTGGCGATAAAAAGGAGGGCAGTAACAGCGGGAAGGGAGGGAGTTAAATCATCTCGGTTAGGTCTACTTCTTTTTTCTGGGTGATTTTGCGGAGTTTCTCTATGGCCTTCGCTTCGATTTGACGAATCCTCTCACGGGTCACGCCAAAACGTTTCCCTATCGACTCCAGGGTAAGGGTATCCTCATCGTTCAGGCCGAAACGAAAGATAATGACCGTTCTCTCTACGTCCGTGAGGAGCTCCAACCAAGAACCCACCTGCTTCGATCGCTCGATATCCTCGAATAAGTCGAAGAGCTGGTCAGAGTGCTCGTCCCTGAGGCTTCCGTTGATGGGATAGGTTTTCTTTACAATACCTCTCAGCTTTTGGACGTATTCCACGGTAACCTTCATCCGCTCGGCGATCTCCTCATCCGTTGGATCTCGGCCCAATTCTTGGAGAAGCGTTTTGGCTACCCATGCGAACCGGTTGAGGTCGGATGATATGTGCACGGGAAGGCGAATTGTCCGGGAATGATTGGCCAAAGCCCTCTCAATGGATCTCTTAACCCAAAGCGTCGCGTAGGTGGAAAACCGAATTCCCCTATTGGGTTTGAAATGTTCAACGGCCTTGATGAGGCCGATATTCCCTTCCTGAATGAGGTCGAATATGGGAAGGCCCCGATTGATATACTTAGAAGCTACCCAGCGAACCAACCTCAAATTGGAGTTGATCATTCTCTCCCGCGCTTCCATATCACCCAAGTTAACCCTCTCGGCCAGTTCTCTCTCCTCAGTGGCGGAAAGCAGGGGTATTTTCTTCAAGGCATCCCAGTAGGAGGATGGAACCTCTTGGGTATAGGGGCCTCTCTTAGAAGTTTCCTCGTGATCATAGAAATTCGAGCTGAGCATTTGGCTCATCAGGCCGTTCCTTCCTTCTAAACAGTTAGTAGAGGACGTAGATATGATTCGAGGGAAGAGAACAAATAAGACACCTCATTGGAGGCATATCTCGTCGACGACATGGGCATTAACGGCTCTTTTCAATGTGAGGAGGAGAAATATCCCCGGCTAAAAAGTCTGGTTTTTTGCTGGTTTATGCAAAAATCATGCCTCACAGGGAATGTCCAGTTCAAGTGTTGGATTGGCGGTTTGAGGTGGGAAATGTCAACATTTGGCCCTACTTCCCCAATTTCCGACGGCTCCATCTCTGAAATTTTTTCATATACCCCGAAAAAATTACCCACATTTAGCCGGATTTGACAGGAACGCTACAGATACCGTCTCCTTACCTCGAAAAACTGACTCCTCTATCTTGTTCAAACGAATTTAAACGGATTTTCCCTTGAAAGTGCCGGTCTCATCCTGTTAACGTTGAAACCGGGGGGTGGTTGATGTGAACATGAGTTATCTTTTGGCCATAGTGAGCCTCATTGCGATATTGATTTCCCCAGTGTCGGCGGGTCAGGTAGACCTTCGTGAGTTCGGCCTGATCAAGGTGGGTATGAGCGAAGCTGAGGTCCTGGTTCGTCTCGGACCACCGGACCAGGAGTCCTTTGAGGGGTTCTCGGCGACTAATCTCTTAATCAAGTCCTACTTTTACTTTTCCGAGTCGGGCCGACACCAGGACATCACCACACTGATTAGGTTTAAGGGTGGCAGGGTAATTCATAAGGAGCGAATTTATCGATAAGATGTTCCGTATGGGGTCGAACTTTCGTTACGGCATCTGGACTGCAGCCTTAATAACTTCGGGCTTCAGGGATAGATCTCCACCCTTCCCGGCTCCCCTTCCCTTCCTTCCACGTCGATTCTCACATCGAGGAATTGCTTTACAACCCAGATGTTGGTCAAGAGGTGCCGGGTGATCCTCGATACGGTGAAGACGGATCTTCCTTTTGCCAGGGCTGCAAAGGGAATAACCTGATCGCTCAGGTAAGGATCGATGCATCCCCCGGCATGCATATACTCCATAAGCTGGTCCACCGCTTCATCTGCCACCTCCTCCGCCCGCTTTCCCCTTCTCCCCAATGCCGAAAACCCGGATACCCCTCCCTCTGACTCCAGGCGAAGAAACAAGGTGGTTCCCTGCCCCGGACTTGGGGCTTTGTCCATGATTTGAATTTCCGGCACCAGATCCAAGCTCTCATTTATCCGCTGATGCGCTCTCTCCTTCTGGCGAAGCGCGATATGGGAAGGCAGATTTGACGTGGCCGATATCCCGAAAATAGTCCTCGGCCTCCCCCTGGTGGAAAGGTCGATGGACTTCAACTCGCGAATGGGAACGATCTTTATCCGAACGACTCCTCCTCCCATGGGATACCATCCCCACTTCTCTATCTCCGCTTCACATCGAACCCCCATTCTGCCCAACGTGGGAAGCAAAACCGTGGATAGGTAGTGGAAGGGGGGACTCCATGGTACATGAGTCCCACCGAGGAGCGTCAGTTGAGAGGATGATAGACCGAAGCAAAGGGGCAAAAGGATAACCTGCAGAACCAGGGTGACCGCCCCGGCGCTACGCCTCTTCTCGGCTACGTTGAAGCGATAATCGCCTCCTCGTACTCTGCCCGGCGAGAATGTGAGGGATAGGGATCCGATCTCGTCTCCTTCCACCTTTGCGCCGGCGATTCGAGCCAGAGCCCTGACTCCAGTCACATGCTGGGGGCGTAAACCCGACTTCTCCCTTCCAGCCCTGATCCGTTTGAATTCAATCTCCTTTCTCAGGAGGGCGCTGAGGCTCAGGGCTGTCCTTAAGATCTGTCCCCCTCCTTCCCCGTGGGAACCGTCAATTCTCATGTCCATACATGTTCCCTCGATTCGCGCACAATGGATTTCATGGGGGACGGCTCAAATCTCAATTCGATACAATCTCTTGAGCCCGATATTGATCGGTATGAAGATGGCGGCGAGGATGATCGAGACCGTTAGGCAAAAACAGAGAATCACCTGAATCCATTGGAGGTAACTGAGGAAATAGTGCCGGGTCCGAGCCATAAAGATCAAATAGGTCGGCCAGGCCTCAAGGAAAATGACCAGGCCAATGAAGATGACGCAGATGATCATGTATATCAGCCCGCCGAAGCCGGAGTGAATCTGTGCGACGTCCTCGACCCGGAAACGGGGATAAACCGACCCAATCCCTATTCCTATGCTCACGATGGCGATGGTAATGAGGAAGATGGTCACTGTGGAGATGATCATCATGAATTGGGTGACATGGAGGAATGTGTTGGAAAGGACGATCAGGGCCTCGGCCAAAAACAGAAGCGGAACTAGTGATGTCCAGAATTTGCTCCATATGAGGCGCCTCAGCTCGATGGGCGCGCTCATGATAATCCAGAAGGACTTCCCTTCAAGGCTAATAGCGGGATAGATGAACCTTACCGCGACGGCCGAGAGCACGAAACCGGCTAACCCCACGTTGAGGAAGGAAATGATATTTTCCAAATAGAAGGTTATGCCGGGAACCTTATGTAACGGCAATGCCTTGAAATTGAACAGGTAGACAACCACGAGGGCAAACAGGAGGATCAACTGGGACCATTGCCTCGCATCGCGCAGGAAAATCTTCACATCCTTGATCATCATCGCCTTGGTCGACCCGTGCAGTGGCCTCAGGAGGAAATCGGCCAACCCCTCCAATAGCGGAACCCTCTTCACCTTGGCCTCTCTGGACTCATACGATCTCGACCACCCCCTATAATAGAGGAACCGGCATACCCAGCTCCCGGCCAGTACCGACATAAGTCCCGTGGAGAGCAACAGGAGGAAATAAAACATGCTGTCGTTGAACCGGCCCTTGAGCAGGGGGAAAAGGGATCTGGTGGCCCAATGGGAGGGCAAAAAGGGGGAGGTAGGTAACCGTAACATGGCCAGGTAATCGACGATCTCAGAAAACCTCTCGGGGTTGACGAGCTTCTCCGGTTGCAGGAATCTAAAGAAGAGATACAGGGCTGCCAGGAGTAGAACAAACATAACAACCAGGGCCCCTTTTGCCCGTTTGGCGGGGACAATATTGACCAATGCCGTGCTGATCATAACCCCGATTCCGCCTGGGGTCAGGAGGAAGACCAAAAGGATAACCGACAGCCACAGGTAATAGCTGGCGGACGCCCCATAGACCGTGCCATATGCCATGAACACGGGAATACCAAAAAGGAGCACCATCCAAGAAGAATGGCCCAACGTGATGAGGTATCTGGACAGATAGACCTTTTCAGTGGAAACCGGAACCGTGAGAATGAGCTTGTTATCCTCGGATAGGAAATAGGTGGAAAGGGAGGTAATGATATTGCTGATGGCCAGCATCAGGAAGAAGGTGAGGAAAACGACGGCCATGAGCTTGGTCAGCAAAATCTCCCCCAGGATTTCAATGGATTTGAAGTAGAATAATACCTTATAGAAGAGGAAGAAGATGATTATCCAGAAGAGAAAGGCCAGAATACCCATGAAGACGGGCCTAACCAGATCATGTGATCGGCGGTGCTTTAATCGATTTCCGATGGATTTGGCCTTGGGCCAGAGAAGCAAAAGCACTTCATTCATCGAGGGATCTTCCCGTAAGGGCTAAGAAGAGCGACTCGAGAGTCCCCGTTTGGGCCGTTTTGTGCTCCAGGGCGGTCATTAGCTCCGATAGGGGACCCATGGCGATGAGCTTCCCCTCGTTGACGATGCCGAGACGATGGCAGAGTTGCTGAGCAATCTCAAGGGTGTGAGTTGACAAGAAAATGGTAACCCCCTCCTCGCTCTTCTGTCTGAATATCTTCTTCACCAGGTTTATCCCCTTTGGATCCAATCCCACCATGGGCTCGTCAACGATGATGACCTTCGGATTATGGAGAAGTGCCGCCGATATCACGAGACGCTGCCTCATGCCGTGGGAGTAACTTTCAATCAGCTCATCCGCCCATCCGTCCAATTCGAAGAGGCCCAAGAGGTTCGAAATGCCAAGCTCAACCTCGGCCTTTTTCATCGCGAAGAGGCTCCCGATGAACCTCAGAAATTCAACCCCAGTCAGTTTCTCATAGAGAAAAGGCTGTTCCGGGATAAACCCTATCACCCGTTTCGCCTCCATCGGGTGAGTAACTACATCATATTTATCGATCGAGGCCCTTCCCGATGTCGGCTTGAGCAGGCCGGCGAGCATTTTAATTGTAGTCGTTTTTCCAGCACCATTTGGTCCCAGAAACCCAAAGATCTCGCCCTGTTTTATGTGCAGGCTGATACGATTCACTGCCACCAGTTGGCCGAAGCGCTTGGTAAGCTCAATCAGTTCAATCAATGCCCATTACCTCAACAAACCCTGCACGCTTTCCTCTCAACATTATTCAGGCAAAAAAAGTATTGTCAAGTTGGGGCCTCTGAAATGGTTACCTGTTCGAGCAGGGGTTTAATCCATCACGGGAATGCTCTACGAACTAAGGATGCTCCTCATTCATTCGCCCGTTTCTCTATATGCAGGGATGCCGACTTCTTTTGCGTTCACGATGCTCGGTGCCGCCTTGGGCGAATCGCCTCTTAGAAACGGCGAAATATCCTGATCCTGCCAGGCCGGGTATCCCATCAGGATCCCGGCCACGTTACTGGCCGCCAGGGTTGCCATGCCTTCTCTCGAGAAAAACAGAATCTGTTATCAAATCAAAAGGTTAGGGAAATCCCGCCAATAAAACTGAGGAAACTCCG
>CAYFXP010000303.1:0-3023 GCA_964346935.1 uncultured Syntrophobacterales bacterium | reverse complement strand
ATCGAGAGCTACATCCAGGCCGCGGCTGCCGAGCCGGCCATGGAGGAGAGCGCGATATTCGATGAGGTGGTGGATATCGTCGTCAAAGGGGGTTACGATTACTACATCTACGATTTGGTTCCGCTTGGCCATGCCCTCTACTACCTGAGCATGGCCTCCGTGTACGACACCTGGATCGGCAAGATCACCGGCCTTCGCGAGGAAATGAAGGAATACGACCAGGTAGCGGCGATCATGAAGCGGGAAAAGGAATTGGAGGAGGATCAGATCCTCAAGGAGCTCCTCTACATCAAGGATCGGATTAACAAGTCCTCCAGTATCCTGACGGACAAGCAGAAGACGGCGTTCTTCTTCGTCCTGGTGGCTGAGGAGATGATCATCAAGGATACGCAGAATGCCGCCCAGCTCTTCGCCATGTACGACGTTCCGCTGAGCGGGTATATCGTTAATCGGATCATCCCCCAAGAGCTGAAGGACCAAGACGTTCCGGCGTATCTGCTCAATCGCATCGTGATGCAGGAGAAGTATATGGAAGTCATTAAAGGGACTTTCGGCCAGGAGATTTTGGCCTATGTCCCTGAGATGGAGCGGGACATCACCGGATTGGACATGATCGAAAAGGTGGCCCAAGCCATGTTCGGCGACGCGAGGTGAAAAATGGCCAGTATCACGCAGAGCACGAGGCAATTCGTAGAAGCCCATCCGGAGCTCAAGTACGTCTTCTTCGGTGGAAAGGGAGGGGTTGGGAAGACGATCATGGCCGGAGCTGCGGCCCTGTGGTTTGGCCAACAGGGGAAGAGGACGCTTCTGGCCTCCACGAACCCCGTCCACAGCCTCAGCAACCTCCTGGGGCAGAACGTCTTCGGCAAGCCGGCGCTGATCAGCGGCCAGGAATGCTGTTATGCCCTGGAGATCGACACGAAGGAGAGCATCGAACGCTCAAAGGACGAGATTCGGGAGAAGATCAACTGGTTCTTGAAGTTCGCGGACATCACGGTGAAAGCCGAGGAATTCGTGGAGTCCGCAACCATGAACCCTGCGTTCGAGGAATCCGCCATGTTCGAGAACATGCTCGACTTGATGTTTAAGGATGAATACGAGGTCTACGTCTTTGATACCGCACCCACCGCCAATGCCCGGAGGCTCCTGGGTATGTCCAAGGTTTATTCGCTATGGGTGGAGAAGATGGTCAAGAGCCGGGAAGAGGCAGGGATTTTACGAAAAAAGCTCTCCTACAGCAAGAAGGCCAAGACGGAGGCGGATCCCCTGATGGATTACCTCCTCCAGTTCAAGGATCGAATGGGAGATGCCAAGGTACTATTGACCAACCCGGGCAAAACCGCCTTCTTCTTCATTACCCTGCCGGAAAGTTTGCCCATCGCCGTCATCACCCGATTTATCAACTGGTTCAACGACTTCGGGATACCCGTGGGCGGGGTGATTGTCAACGGAGTGATTCAGAAGGAGACGGTGACGCCCGACTCGCCGGAGTTCGTCCAGAATCGCGTCAAGATGCAGGATGAATACATGGAGAAGATCTGGCAGACGTTTGGGGATGGAATTAGGGCCATCGTTCCCCTTTTCGAGACCGAGGTTCAGGGGCCGGAGATGCTCAGCAGAACGGCTGGATACATTTTCGCCTGACAGGCGATCCCTTATCCAATCCTTTCGAGGACGCCCTTCGCACGTCTGTTATCCCCCTCCAAGCAGGTCCGTGAGGTCCCTTTCCCTGAGCATCTCGCGTTTCCAGTTTTCTATTCGAGGAATCATGAAGGGAAGAATGCGGAGCGAGTAATAGGAGCGAAGGATCGGCACTCCCAGGAGATCACCCATGGTGATCAAGATGATGAGATGATCTAAGCTCCTGCGGGCCTGAAGGGCAAATTGGACACCCTCGTAAGTGGTCATTCCGTAAAGGAATTGCCTGGCCGCCTTTGAAACTCTCTTTAACAAGGGTTCTTTCTTCCCCTGCCTTTTGATCATGGCAGTCTCCTTTATCGAGGAAGATGCCACCAGCCCAAAACGCTCAATGGGGTCAACTATCGCCCCATAACCAACACGTGCTCCTTAAGGTACAATATGAGGAAAATTGAGGAAAATGTCAAAAGAATCTATGGGAGGTCTCTGAAGGACTCGCAAACGGAGAGGATATTCAGTGGCACTTCAATCCCGGCAGGCATCCGGAGATTTCTCGAAGCTCAGCCTCCTGGCAGTTTCCGGTGAAACTGACTATTATTGTGCGGTCCAATTCCGAGCAATGGAAGCAGAGGCGCAGCGTCCTGGCTAGTTTTCTCTTGAGCAATCCCACTCCAACCTCTCCGAGAAGATAAGAGGCCTCGTGTGTGTTGATCACCAATGATCCCCGGGAATGGACAGCAACGCCCTTGCTTTTGAGTTCGTCTCGCCTCCCCTTCTTCACCACGATGGTCAAATCCAGGGCAATTCTCCTGGAGGGATGATAGACAATCTGATCTGTTTGCCCGGCCTCCACCCAGACCAGATTACCCCGCCTTACGTTGCATTGCACATCCGGCTGGAGGTAGCTCCTGGTCATCCTCCAATCAGGGGGAAGCGTCAGGGTCAAAAAGTGGGTGAGGCCAAACAAGATATTGTTGGCGGCTATGTCGTGCTCGGCTTGGTTGGGTGCTGTCTCTCCTGTGGTGATAGGTTTCATATTCTCACCCGAAGAGAAACGGGAAGGCCCAGATAGACCTTCCCGTTCCCTTGGCTTCGGGTAATCCCTACTCCGTCTCCCCTTCCGGAGCCGCTGCAGCGGGAGCCTCTCCTGCCGCAAATCGGGCGATGGAGGCCCAGGCATCTTTGGTCAAAAAGATCGCCAAAATGACCAGCAAAATCGCGATCCCTCCAGTCACCCAATATCCGATGGCTCGGTCAATGGGTATATCCGGGGTCGTGAAGAATGTCCTGAAGCCCAGAAAGGCAATGACGACTGCGGCGGCGAGGGTCGTGAAACCCAGAAATACCGAGGGCAACAATGTGTAGGTATATTTTCTTCCTTCTGA
>CAYFXP010000302.1:0-20158 GCA_964346935.1 uncultured Syntrophobacterales bacterium | reverse complement strand
TGCTCAGCAGAAACTTTATCTACCGACTGTCAAAAAGGCGGTGATTTGCGAGCGCGTTGAAGACCGCACCCCGAGGGGAATCAGAGGGATCTACCCATCGTCCATTGGCAAGCTTTACTGCTTTACCAGGCTGACGGACATTCCCGGTGAAGGAACCATTTATCACATTTGGTACCATGGGAAAAGGGAAGTGGCGAGGGTGGAGCTCTCCATATCACCACCTCAATGGAGGACCTACAGTTCAAAAATCATCTTACCGGGTTGGAAGGGCGGCTGGAGCGTGGAGATCGTCTATGGAGATCACGTGTTGACGACTATCGCCTTCGCCATCCAATAACGACATGTAACAAGCAAAATTCATTCCGCTCATGCAAGGGATTCCAGACAACAAGGGGCTTATCATCTATCTTTCCTTCGAGTAGACGTAGTACCTCAGGATATCGGTCTCCGTGATGAGGCCAACTAAATCATCACCCTCAATCACCGGAAGGCACCCTATCTTCTTCTCCAACATCACCTTTCCCGCTTCCTCGATGTCCGCCTCAGGGGAAATGGTGAAAACCTCACTCACCATCACCTCTTTTACCACAACTGTCTTCATGAACTCCTTCTTTGCCTTTTCGCCAAAGCCCATGGCCGAGGCCAGTGAGGCTTTAAAGAGGTCCCTCTGGCTGATAATTCCCACCAATCGTCCCTCATCGACGACCGGAAGATGCCTTATCCTCCCTAATTTCATAATATCGTCGGCCACACTGAGCTCGTCGTTTAGGCCCAACGTCGCCACATCCGTCGTCATGATATCCTTAACCTTCATCACTTTTCTCCTTGTCCCCAAAACCGAAAAGTTGTAAACCGCTTGGTATTTCGAGCCTCGCTGAAGAAAACCTCGATGGCCTTTAACATCTCCCTGTCTTCCATCGGGATTTGAGCTAATTCCACTGATGACATTAGATCTAAAATATCTGAGAGCCATGGCCATGTCAATAAACTCACCTTGGAGGTTGAGCGCGAATTAAGACTTTTTCATTCTGGAGATTTCATTGCTACGGGAGAAAAGCCGTTGTCCCTGAGCGAAATTAGCTGGAGAAGTGGGATACCCTTCAATGCTACTATTGCGGAATCAGTTGTTGACCGGGTTCCCTGGAGCGAACATTATTCAGTGCTGAAGAATATTTTTGAGCCGCGAAGAGCGATTTTTCTCGCAGAGGTCTGCGGAGAAAATGTGTCAGAGGTTACTGGAAAACAAATTGGAGATGAAGGGATATAGGATTCTAGCTCATGATATTCCCGCTTACCTTCAGCTCCGTAAAGAAGAGGGCGATAATGGTCTTGGCGTCTCGAATTTCGCCCCTTTTGATCATCTCCAACGTCTCTCCCAATGCGATGGGTTTCACATCCAGCACTTCGTCCGCATCGAGATTTTGGCGGCCCGGGGTGAGGTCAGTGGCCAGAAAGATGTGAATAAGTTCATCGGAATAGCCCGGCACTGGATATATCTCTCCTATCTTTTGGAATTCGCGGGCCTGGTAACCAACCTCCTCGGGGAGCTCCCTTTTGGCACATTCAATGGGACTCTCCCCTGGGTTTAAGGTTCCCGCAGGGATTTCCCAGAGAAACTGTCCCGGGGCATGTCTATATTGCTTGATCATGACCACCCTCCGGTCGGCAAGGAGAGGAACGATGGCTGCCGCGCCGGGGTGATGGATAATTTCCAACTCGACCGTCTCCCCATTGGGCAACCTCACCCTCTCCTTGGAGAGGCGAAACACTTTACCTCTGTGCAGATCCCGTACCTCATCCGGAATGATACCCATCTCATCCTCCTGTTTATGAAGAATACGGCCTCCAAATACCCACGATCCCCTTGTCGTGAAATCGCGGCTATCCTTTACAACAATCAAAAGATTGTTTTATATCAAAAGGCTATGAAGATAAATCAAGAAAAAAAGTATTTTTTCTTGATTAAATTCTCTAAATTTAACAATTTTTCTATAAAAAAACTTCGCTTCTTCTCTTGACAATTGGCATATTTAGTGGTAAATAGAAATTAATATACCAAATGTTGAGGGAATTTGAGGCATGAGCTATATCATTTGCGGAAAACGAAAAGGGAACCCCAAGGTTAATGTCGAAGTCTGCCGGAGAAAATGTAAGCATGCCGACCAATGCAAACCCTACAAGGAATACCTCGGCATTGCCCAGGCCCTCCCAACCGAAAAGGGCAATATACGAAATCACCGCATATTACCCTGATCTCGGCCCATCGGTTTATATCGAGGTTACCTTTCTCCTTTCCAAGGACCTTTGTTGAATCGGCTCCTACAAAGGCGAAACCGGGCGGGATCCCCAATCTCCAAATTCATATTGCAGGATGCTGAGCATCGCCACTGCTGCCGTCTCCGACCTCAGGATCCGGGGTCCCAGCCCCACGGGAATGATTCCCCTTCCCTTTGCGGCGGCAATTTCCCTATCGCAAAAGCCTCCCTCAGGCCCAACGAGGAAGAGGAATTTCCCCGAATTCTTATCGATTTCGCCCATCCTTGCCCTCAAGGATCTCTCCTCCTGCTCCCAGAGGATCAGCTTTACAAACCCGTGCAAGGGCCGCTCCAGAATTGATCCGAAATCACAGATGCCCTCGACTCTGGGAGGAACAGTTCGCCCGCACTGTTTGGCCGATTCTACCACGATCCTCTCCCAGCGACTCCGTCTTCTCTCGACTCGCTCCCTGCCCAATATCGGAATCGTCCTCGACGAAATGAACGGAAAAATAGCCAATATGCCCATTTCAGTAGTCTTCTGGAATACATAGTCCATTTTATCCCCCTTCAAGAGGCTTTGCCCCAAGATTATGTCGATAGGGGATTCCCTCTGGGGGGTGTTCGTCTTTCCGATCTTCACCGTTACCCGATGGAGCTTTTGACTTTCAACGGTCCCCCAATACTCCATGCCCTTCCCATCGAAGAGGACAATTTCATCCCCCTCTTTCAACCTGAGGACCCGTTGGATATGCTTCGCCTCCGCCCCCGAAATCTCTATCTCATCCCCCATTCTATGGGGTGTTTCCACATAGAAGCGCGACATTAAACTCCCTCATGCCTTCTTCAAAACAACACAGGCCCAGCCTCCCTCAATGGATACCTCAACCGGGGCAAAAGGTCCGTTGGAGAAAAGTCTTCTCGCGAAGTCCACCTCTCCATCCAAGAGTCCGGAAAGGATGAGGGTACCCCCTGGCAAAACCCGGTCCACCAGTTGATACCTCATCTCCTCAATGCTGCCCGCATCGATATTTGCGACAGCCACATCGAACCGCTCCCCTATGTGGGAAATGGTGGCCTTTTTTACTCGAATCCTCCTCTCCATTCTATTCATGCGAATATTTCTCCTCGCATTATCAATGGCCCTTTGGTCCACATCTATACCCACCACACGCCGGGCCCCCAATTTAGCTGCTGCAATACTGAGAATCCCCGATCCGATGCCCACATCCAAGGCCGCCCGTGGGACGTAAGATGCATCGGCAAATGCCTTCTCCAATGCTCGAAGGCAAAGCCGTGTAGTTGGATGAGTTCCCGTCCCAAAGGCCATGCCCGGATCAATGTCGATGACGATCATCCCCCTTGACCTGAGGGTGATCCATGGGGGTTTGATGACGATCCGGCTTCCTGCTCGGCAAGGCTTGAAGAAGACCCTCCAGCCCCTCATCCAATCCTCATCGGGGATACGGCGAATCCGTATGTCAGCCGGGGAAATCTCGGGAAAAAATTCCCGTATGGCTTCCAAGTAACGAGAAATAGCTTCAGCCTCGATCATGTGGGCATGGGAGAAATAGGCTTTGACGCTTTCGAATCCCGCTTTCTCCTCCGCGTCTTCAAAAACAATCCCGCTGGAACCCCTTTCCATGAGGAAATTGGCAAAGGCGTCCTGGGCCTCCTTTGGAATTGTAACCCTTACCTCCCTCCATTCGGTCATAGGTGAGCCCATCCCCCTCGTTCCCATTCTCCCCTTTCCGCCCCAACGGGGCCCTGGGATTTCATCTTATCACACACACGGATTTCCTCAAGGAGAAATCCCCGTGGATCTGCGAAGACCCCCTTCCTTGACAATGAATGGGGGGATACCCTATAATTTCACTCAAAAATTTAACTAGTTATCCTTTCCACCGATGAATGAGCCCAATTTATTTGGGGGCGGCAGGTCATGATGAGATTATTCATTACCTTCGAGGGCATAGAAGGAAGCGGTAAAACGACACAGATGTACCTGCTGAGGGATTATGTGGAAGGGAAGGGATATCGATGTCAAATTACCCGCGAACCCGGTGGCTGCCCAATTGGGGATAAAATCAGGGATATCCTGATGGACTCGGAGAACGAAAACTTGACACCCCTGAGCGAATTATTCCTCATCATTGCCAACCGGGCACAGCATGTTGCGGAGGTGATTGAACCTGCCTTGAGCAATGGACGGGTTCTGATCTGTGATCGGTTTCACGATGCAACGGTAGCCTACCAAGGGTTTGCACGGGGGGTGCCCCTCGATTTGATCGAAAGGCTCAACCAAAGCGTTGCCAAGGGGCTGAAACCAGACCTCACCATCTTGCTGGACTGCCCGGTCGACCTCGGGTTAGAGAGGGCCAAGGAGCGAATGGCCGACAAAAACCTATCGGCGAAGGAGGGCAGGTTCGAGGGAGAACAGAGAGATTTCCATCAGAGGGTGAGGGATGCCTATCTGACCATCGCCAAAGCAGAACCACACCGGATTAAGGTTGTGGATGGATCAGGGGATGAGCATACCGTTGAGCGGGAAATCCGCCAACTCGTGGATCAATTCCTGAAATGGCTCATGGGCAGCCGAGATGTCCTTTGAAGAAATTATCGGACACGATAGGCAGATAGCATACCTCCGAAATGCCATGCGAAATGGACGGGTGGCGCACGCCTACCTCTTCCTGGGAAAGGAGGGGATTGGGAAGAGATTGGTTGCCCTTAACCTGGCAAAGGCCCTCAATTGTCCTCATGGTAACGAGGACTGCTGTGATGAATGTCCTTCTTGCCTGAAGGTAGATCGTCTTCATCACCCCGACGTCCTTTTGATGGAGCCTCAGGGTCAATGGATCCGAATTAGCCAGATCAGGGATCTGCAGAGGGAGTTGAACCACAGGCCGTATGAGGGAAAAAGGAGGGTCTGTATCCTCACCGGCTCGGATCGCATGAGGCAGGAAGCGGCCAATGCCCTATTAAAGATCTTGGAGGAGCCTCCCCTTCACACCGTGCTGATTCTCCTTGCCGCCAATGGAAATCTCATGCTCCCCACCATTACCTCTCGCTGCCAGAGTATCCCCTTTAATCCACTCCCTCTTGGCCGAATGAGGGAGATTATTCGTTCGAGGTTGGACCTGAAGAGCGAGGAAGCTCACATCCTGGCATGCCTTGCCGATGGAAGTTTAGGCAAGGCGTTAGGGATGGACCTTGATCTAGTCCTGCGGACAAGAAGGGAGATCATCGGGAAGATCATTGACCTTCCCTCCTATGAGGCCGAGCAAATATTGGGTTTTGCCGAGGAATTGGCCACGAGCAATGAAGACCTTCCAACGCTCTTAACCATAATCCGTTCGTGGTATAGAGATCTTTTGACCTATAAGGAGAGGCAAAGCGGTGAGCAGTTGATTAACATCGACCTTTCGCAGGAGATCCAAAAGACGGCTCCAAGAATGGATATTTCATCCCTCATCAATCGCATGGAGGTCATTCAGGGGGCGCTATGGAACTTGGATCGAAACGCCAATCGGCAGATAACCCTTGAGGCAATGCTCTTGGATTTGGGCAGAATGGAAAACCAGCATACCACTATATGGAGTTGACGAAATGGCTAGGGTTGTCGGCATAAGGCTTTATGATGGCAAGATTTATGAATTCGACGCCTCGGATACGGACTTCGCACTGGGCGATAGCGTTCTAGTGGAGACGGAAAAGGGCCGATTCATGGGAAAGGTGGCCGTTGAACCCAGGGAAAAGGAGACGCGTTCCATCCTGAAAATCCTCCGACCAGTCCTCCGGAAGGCAACCGAGGAGGACTTGAAACAACAGGAAAAGAATATCCAGATGCAGAAAGAGGCCCTCGATTTCTGCTGGCAAAGGATAAGGGTTAGAGGGCTGCCCATGAAATTAGTAAGGGTCGAATTCTTGTTCGACCGGAGCAAGTACATCTTCTATTTTACCTCGGAAAAGAGAGTTGACTTCAGGGAACTGGTCAAGGACCTGGCTTCCAAATACCACACCAGAATTGAAATGAGACAGATTGGCGTCAGAGATGAAGCCAAGATGGTTGGAGGGACGGGAAGCTGTGGGCGTGAGCTCTGTTGTTGTCGCTTTCTCAACACCTTTGACCTAGTATCAGTTCGTATGGCAAAGGAACAGAACCTCGCCCTCAATCCTGAAAAAATTTCAGGAGTATGTGGTCGGCTCATGTGCTGCCTCGCTTTTGAACATGAAATTTACTCTCAACTCAGGAGGGATCTCCCCAAGCTCGGCAAGCGGATCAAGACGAAATTCGGGGAAGGGAAGGTAATTCGGCAAAACATCCTCGCCCAGACGGTGACCCTCCAATTAGAGAATGGAGTCGAAATGATCCTCAATGTGTCCGACCTCTAAGGGAGAAATGCGGAAGATGTCCAAGAGGTTTTACATCACCACGCCAATCTACTATGTGAATGATGTCCCCCACATCGGCCATGCATACACTACCATTGTGGCTGATGTCCTGAATCGGTTCTATCGACAATCGGGTTTTGAAACCTTTTTCCTGACGGGAACCGATGAGCACGGAAACAAGGTACTCCGGGCAGCGGAGGCGGCGGGGAAAACTCCCAAGGCGTATGCTGACGAGATCAGCGCCTTATTCAAAGACCTCTGGCCCCAATTGGACATCTCCAACGATTACTTCATTCGCACCACCGATGAGAAACACAAGAAGGTAGTTCAACTTATCCTGCAGAAAGTTCATGATAACGGAGACATTTATTTCGGGGAATACGGCGGATACTACTGCTTCGGGTGTGAACGCTTCTACACCCCGGGCGAACTAGTGGATGGGAAATGCCCGGACCACCAGAAGGAGCCTCAATTCATTAAGGAGAAGAATTACTTCTTCAAAATGAGCAAGTATCAAGGCTGGCTGACCAAGTATATTGAGGAGCATGAGGATTTTATCCGACCCGAGATCTACCGAAATAAGATTCTCTCCTTCCTGCAAGAGCCGCTGGAGGATCTCTGTATCTCCCGTCCTAAGATCAGGCTTTCCTGGGGTATCCCGCTTCCCTTCGATCAAGACTATGTAACCTACGTATGGTTCGATGCCCTTATCAACTATATCTCGGCCTTGGATTACCCCTCGGGGAACGCCTTTCAAAAATTCTGGTCAGTGGCCGAACACCTCATAGCAAAGGATATTCTCATCCCCCATGGGATCTACTGGCCAACCATGCTGCGGGCCGCGGGTATTCCCCCATACAAAAGTCTTAACGTTCATGGGTACTGGAATATCAAGGAAAGCAAGATGTCCAAAAGCTTGGGAAACATTATCAGGCCGTTAGAGGTGAAGGAGAAATACGGCCTGGACTCCTTTCGCTATTTCCTCATGAGAGAGATGACTTTTGGCCTCGATTCGAATTTCAGCGAGGATGCACTCGTCCAACGCATCAACTCCGACCTCGCCAATGACTTGGGAAACCTCCTCAGCCGAACCACGTCCATGGTGAGCAAATATTTCGGCGGTAAGGCTCAAACACCTGGCCCCATAGAAGCCATTGATGTCTCCCTTAGGGAAGGAGCCTTGTCCGTTGCTGGAGAGGTGGAGGCGTTCATGAGAGATGTGGCTTTCAATAAGGTCCTCATCTCCATCTGGAAACTGATCGCCAGGGTCAATCAATACTTGGACCAGACGGCACCTTGGTCCCTGGCCAAGGAGGGAAACCGAGAAGGTAGACTGGCGAGCGTACTCTATAATGCCTTGGAATCACTGAGGATCATTGCCATCCTCATTTACCCGGTTATGCCCCAAGCGGGCGTAGAGATATGGCGTCAGATCGGTCTCGGGACCCAACTTCCGGAACAAGAATTTGGGCAGGCCAAAGCCTGGGGGCACTATAGAGTTGGCTCGACCATGGAGAGGACAAAGGCCCTCTTCCCCAGGGTCGAAGCTCCCAAAGCGTAAGGATGGGAAGAATGAAAACCAAGGCCGGGAGAGAACCGCAACGAGTTGGGTCAATACTTGAAAGGGCCCTGAAGAATATGTCCTTGGAGGGAAAATTTAAGGAGCATGAGGTCTGGAATGTCTGGGATGATGTCGTGGGGGAGCACGTGTCTCATCACGCTCAGCCCGAGCGCATGAGAAGTAAAATCCTCTTCCTACGGGTCTCCACTTCTCCGTGGATGCAGCAACTCAGTTACATGGGCGAGGGAATCGTTGAAGCGCTCAATAAGAGATTGGGCGCACCCATCGTCGAAGAGATCCGTTTCAGATTGGGAGATGTTGTTCCCAAATCAAAAACAACCTCGCCCCATCCCGGCCCCTTAAATACCCATCCGCCGCCGCGGAAGGGCGCCGCCAGGAAGATTCAAAAAGTCCTCTCGCCTATCAAGGATACCCAAATGAAGGAGATACTCGAAAGGGTTATGCTCAGGGACATGGGAAGTCGGAAGGGGAAAGCTCGCTGATCATTGCCGGTCTTGGGAAATCCCTTTCCTTGATTGGATTTCTCGATACACCTCTTTGAGCGGAATCCCCTTTGCCTCGGCAATTCTCCTACAATCCTCGAACTCGGGCATTACGTTGACAATCCGACCCCTCTGATCAGCGGAGACCTTGACCCTTACCCTGCCATATTTTGTCTCCACCTCTTCAGTTCTTCGACTCAGTTTTGCCCTGCGGACGGGGTAGAGGCGTACCCCAATGGAGGTCGACTCCCTGAATAGCGTATCGACGACCCTATCAACCCCCGCTTCATGGCTGAGGACTTTAATGGTGGTGCCAGGGCGGTTCTTCTTCATCTGGATGGGAGCGAAGGTCACGTCCAGAGCTCCTGCTTCGGGAAGCCTCTCCATGAGGTAGCCATAGATTTCAGGGGACATATCATCAATATCGGTCTCCACCACCCAAACACGGCCTCCTTCCACTGCTCCCTCCCCTTCCCCTAAGATGATTCTCAATACGTTCGGGATCTCCTCGAATACCCTATCTCCCATCCCGTACCCCACCCTTTCAATTCTCATCTGGGGAATGTCACCGAAGCCGTTGGAGTACGAGGCCAAAATGGCTGCCCCTGTGGGCGTTACCAGTTCTTCCTTCAGGGAGGAAGCGTAGATGGGAATTCCCTTGAGAATCTCAAGGGTGGCTGGCGTTGGAACGGGCAATCGGCCATGTTGCGCATGAACGAAGCCAGATCCCACCGGAACTCTCGAGGCAAATACCCGTTCAATCCCCAGGTGATTCATCCCAACAGCGGCCCCAACCACGTCCACGATGGAGTCAAGAGCACCGATTTCGTGAAAGTGAACGTGATCGATCTCTTGGCCGTGAATCTTCGCCTCGGCCGATGCCAATCGATGGAATATATCGAGGCTCTTCTCCTTCACCGACATATCTAATGGGCTTTCCTCAATCATCCCCTTAATTTGCTGATAAGAACGTTGCGGGGATTCATTCCCCCGGGCCTTCACCTTTACGTGAGCCCCATAGATCTTCATCCTCTCGTCGCGCTTTACCTCTATGTCGAAGGCCTCAAGCCCCAGCTTTGCCACCTCCTTGTGGAGAACGGATTTGGGCAAGCCAATATCAATTAGGGCTCCGAGCACCATGTTGCCGCTGATGCCCGAGAAGCAATCGAAATAGCACACCCTCATGGCAAACCGCCTTTTCCCTCCACGACGAGAGTATCGGTTGACATCAGCCCTCGGCCTCCACGCGAACGGTTGTCCCCGACCTTAAACCCTTCAAGGCCTTGGGATCCCCAACCACTTTCCCGAAGACGTTCACCGCGCTGGCTGGCCTGATTTCATCTCCTCGGCTGTCCGGCGTTGGCCCGAAAAAAATACAGAATGCGTTTCCAGGTGGCCAATACCCCAGGTCTCCCAACTCTACCACTTCACGGGCCGACTCCTCCAATTCTGTCCGCACTGGAATCGAGAAGTAAATCTCATCCCCCCATGTGTTGATGCGGGATTCAATGGGAAGACCCTTCCAGATGAGATCGGCCGTTCTCGTCTCGTTCAATTCGCCATACACCTCCACCTCGCCTGCCGTAACCTTAATCCTCCGGCTCATTATCCCTCCTCCTCGTGCTCAGTCTCGCCCTCCAGCCTATCAGGCCCTCGGGAATTATCGACTTCCGTTTCCCGTTCCTCATGGATGGGCTCGAACTCATTGTAAAGGCTTCGATCTTGAAGGCCGATACCGGCAAAAATTGTTTCCAGCTCAACTTCGTAAGGCCTGCCGCTTCCCCCCCTTCTGTGACGGGTTTGGACTCGAATCAAGAGGAACCCAAGGGCGAGCAGAAGATAGCACGGAGCCTCCTTTACGGCCAGCTCAAGGGTTACCGGAACTCCCCCGGTCTCGAACCAATCCGTAAGGAAAACCCTCAGCGTATTGATCAATAGAATCCCGAAAATAGCGTAATATGCCAGAAGCGTCTTCCGAATATTTCCGAGCAAGGTGTCCACCAATTCCCCGTGGATTCTCCTGAAATGTTTCCAACTCTGGGAAATGGACTTGAGGATTTCATTGCGAACTTCCTCATCGTGCTCGTGCATTTTGAGGGTTATCTGTTTATCACTTCGAAACTGGAAATATCTCCGAAAGAGGGTATCCATCTCCTGCGTTATTGAATCATACTTCCTTACGTTCCGGTAGATACAAAAGGCTATCAAGACAACCAAAACGAGGGTAATCCATTCATCCAGTCCCAGGATTCCAAATAACAACAGCTTGATGGGCTGAAGCCGTGAGATGAGCCAATGTCCAGTATGCGATCCGACCATTTTTCTGAAGCGAACGGCGTGAGGAGACCCCTTGGCCTACCATTTGCCGTTCCTAGACCGTATCCTCACGGTCCTTGTTGATGAGGCTGGCCACGTATCCGGCCCCGAAACCGTTATCGATGTTAACCACGGAGACCCCCGTCGCACACGAGTTGAGCATCGCAAGTAAGGCTGCGATCCCCCCGAAACTGGCCCCATAACCCACGCTCGTGGGGACGGCGATGACGGGCCGGTCGATCAATCCGCCAACAACGCTCGGTAGTGCCCCTTCCATTCCCGCAACGACAATAATCACGTTGGCCGATTGGATCAGCTCAGCCTTGCTCAATAATCTGTGAATGCCGGAAATTCCCACATCGTAGAGACGCTCCACTTGATTCCCCATCATCTCCGCGGTGAGAGCAGCCTCTTCGGCCACGGGAATGTCAGAGGTTCCCGCGCTGATCACCAGAATGAGCCCTTTCCCCACGACCTCAACCTCATGGTTCATCAGGGCGATGATCCCGGGGACAGGGTGATAGCGTGCCTCCGGGATAGACCTCTGAATAGCCAATCCCTTTCTCCTGCTGACCCTGGTAACGAGGACATTATCTCCCTGTTGGCTCATTCGCTGGATGATTGCTATAATCTGTTCACTCGATTTGCCTTGGCCCAAGATTACCTCGGGAAATCCCCTCCTCAGGGCACGGTGATGATCGATGGTGGCATAACCAATATCCTCAAAGGGAAGGTCCCTCAAGGTAACAAGGGCATCACGGATTTCGATTTTTCCCGCCTTGACGTCCTTGAGCAATTTCTCCAATCGTTTCGTATTCATCCCAGGTGAATTCTAAGCAATCCGTCCCGTAAAAGTCAAGCTATATCAAGCGATGTGAGCTTCTGGCGTCGCCGTTTTCCTTGACAAAGGTGGTTTAAAGGAATAGCCTGACGGGGACCGGAGCCCTTGGAAAGGAGGAGCGCAATGAAGAGGACAGGGATTGTCAGGGATGAGAGGTATATCGATCATATTACCGATGACTATCACCCGGAAAACCCCAATAGGCTCAGGGCAATCTATGCCATGCTCCAGCGGGGGGATATGGAGGGTCAGTTTACGGAAATACCGCCGCGGCCTGCCACGAGGGAAGAACTGGAGATGGTCCACCTTCCCTCCTATATTGATCTCATCGCCTCTACCGCCGGTCAACCCTCTCGCCGATTGGATCCCGATACGGTGGCTTCCCCCAAATCATATGAAGTCGCCCGTCTGGCGGTGGGAGGGGTATTAGAGGCCATCGAGGCGGTCCTGCAGGGAAAGATCAACAATGCCTTCGCCCTCGTCAGGCCCCCTGGCCATCACGCCGAAACGGACCGCGCCATGGGATTCTGCATATTCAACAATATCGCCGTGGGGGCAAAATATGTCATGAAAATGCACGGGATGGAGAGGATCCTCATCATCGATTGGGATGTCCACCATGGAAACGGAACGCAGAATACGTTCTATGAGGACCCTGAGGTTTTATATCTTTCAACCCACCGCTATGGGCTCTTTTATCCGGGGACTGGGGCTCCCGCTGAGGTCGGGTCGGGAAAGGGGGAGGGATATACCGTAAACGTTCCCATATCCCCTGGAAGTGGCGATGCTGAATATGGAAACGTCTTCCTTCACATTTTAAAACCCATCGCGTTATCGTATGAGCCCCAGCTCATTCTCGTTTCTGCGGGGTTTGATACCTACTACCGCGATCCCTTGGGAGGGATGGAGATGACGGAGAGGGGGTATGCCCGTTTAACCAATATCATCATGGATATGGCCGAAAGGACATGCGGTGGGAAGATCGTCATCACGTTGGAGGGGGGCTACGATTTAGATGGCCTGGCCACTTCTGTGAAGGGCGTTCTGAGGGAACTCAGAGGGGACTCGACAATCGAGGTTGCGGAATGCGAAAGAGACGAGGGGAATGGATATGAAGGGATATTGGATAGATTAGATAAAATAAGGGGCTACCATAGGAGATATTGGGAAAAGCTGTAGTCCTTTCATAGGGACCCTAAAAATGGGGATACGGGCGGCTAGGAATTCACCCGCTCCCTCAGTCCCTTTCCCACCTTGAAGAATGGAAGCCTCTTAGCGCGTACCTTTACCAATCGCCCCGTTTTGGGATTTCTCCCCGTGTACCCTTGATAGTTCTTCACTACGAAACTCCCAAACCCCCGTATTTCGATTCGTTCTCCTTTGACGAGGGAATCCTTCATCCCGTCGAAGATTGTATCAACGATGACCTTAGCCACCTTCTGGGTTATGTTCGCCTTTGCCGCGACCTTTAAGACGAGCTCAGCCTTGTTCATATCCCTTCCCCCCCTATGGCATTAATTACGCCCTCAGAGACCTCAGAGTAACTCCTCACGAATATACTCAACGGCATTCCTAAAGAAGGCCAACCCCAGACCCTCCTCCGGAAGATCCTCCCTCGTCCATCTAGGATGGTTGGTAAAATGGAGGTAAGCTTCCGGATGGGGCATTAGGCCGAAAAGCCTCCCATGCTCGTCACAGATGCCAGCGACGGCATCTATCGATCCATTTGGGTTTAATGGGTAATCCATCACCTCTCCGGTAAAGGACGGGTTACTATAGTGGGCCACAATGAGATTCCGTCCCTTCAATTTCTCCCTCACCCCTTCTCCACCGGGGATGAACTTTCCCTCTCCATGCCGCACTGGTAAATAAACACCCTTCATCCCCCGCGTGAATATACACGGGGATTTTTCGTTGATCTTCAGGTAGACCCATCTATCCTCGAACCTACCGGAGTCGTTGAAGGTGAACGTGACCTCCTGGGTATCGTAACCGCCATCAAGACCGGGTACCAGCCCGAGCTTAACCATCAACTGAAAGCCATTGCAAACCCCGAAGATGAGCTTCCCCTCGACTATGAAGCGGAGAAGGTGATCCTTAAAGCTCTCGCCCCCCTGGCCCACCCTTGCGTATCTAAGCCGGTTCGCCGCCGCTTTGGCAGCGCCCAAATCATCGCCATCCAAAAACCCACCGGGCAAGTTGAGAAAGTGGTACTGGTCCAGCCCCACCTCTCCGCGGAGGAGTTCGTTCAAATGGACGATATCGACCACATCGGCCCCTGCCAATCTACAACCATGGGCCATTTCGTTCTCGCAATTGATGCCATATCCATAGAGGACAATGGCCCTTACCTTTTTCTCGGACGTCATACCACTCTCCAAGGGAACGTATACCTTATACCTCGATCTTTAAAGCAGCTATCGTCTTGCGGAACCTCCTTTCGAAGGCCGTCCGGTTCTTATTGGCCGTTCCCGAGACCACAATGGTCCCTTTTCCCTTTGGAATAAGAATCCACATCCTCTGATGGGAGAAGAAGAAGGCCACCGTTAACCCCCACACCAGGAGAATACACCCTACCCAGACCGTCCACACGCCGGGGTCCCGCATCACCTGCAATCCCGTATATTCCCTTTGCGTCACCTCCTTCAGGATAAACTGATAACCATCCACGATTTTTGGCCTCGCCTTCAATAACCAAAACCTTTGCGGCATGGCCATTGGTCTAAACAAGGCCATGGCTAAGCCCTCCCCGAAGTCATGGATTTCCGGATGATATTTCAAAATCTCGAAAAAGGCATCCGACCCTGGTATTCCCACCCTTTCCCCTTCATGGGCAACGAGGGAGAAATCCCTCCCCTGGTTTTTAATTACAATAGTCAGGATAATCTCGGGGATACTCCCATAGCTCGATTGATAGAAACGCAACCCATTAAAGGCGAGAGGATGGTTGACCCGAACCTCCTTCTTCATCACTTCCCTCCCGTCCTTCAAAAAGGTAAGGGCACTGATGTATTCCTTGACGAGCCTTTCTTCAGGGTTCGAATCGTAGTAGGTTATCCTGAATTCATCACATCTGACTTGAAATCCCAGAGCATGGGGCACCATTCCGCTACGTTGTCGCACGAAGATTCGATCAACGGCTTCCCCCTCAGGGATATTTACAAATCCCTTGAACCCGAACAACGAACCG
This sequence comes from uncultured Syntrophobacterales bacterium, assembly GCA_964346935.1. GTDB lineage: Bacteria > Desulfobacterota > BSN033 > WVXP01. Next base: position 5,097 of record CAYFXP010000302.1, on the reverse strand, counting down.
ATGAGAGCCCCCGACAGAATGACGAGGATGCTGAGGTGGGTTATGTAAACTCCTAACCTCGATAGCCTCCCCCTTTCCGCGAAGGCGACGATGGCTTTTGACGTTTCTGAGACGAGAGGCTTGCCGAACATTCGCTTGGTAATAGAGAAAACCTTTTCCGCAACATCCTCCGGTGATAATGATCTGCTCAACTCCTCGGTGTAGGGAAGGGTCCCATTCTGAACCTTACCGATTTCCCTATGGGGATGAGTGATCGTTCTCCAAATACGGGGGAATCGAGCCGAGGAACACGCTATGATGTTTATGGCCAGGAGGGCAAGGATTCCCCTAAACCACCACGAGTGGTACATGTCAAAGAGGCCCAAGAGGTTGAGAAATCGGTAAAGCCCGGGGCCAAACTGACGGATATACTCCATAGTGGGGGCGTTCTGTCGGATGAGAGTTCCCAATATTGAGGTTAACGCAAAGAGGATGAGGAGGAATACGGTCAACCTTATAGAGCAGAGAAGCTCCCAAAGGGGGTCTTGTCGCGTCTTTTGCCTCTTCCCTTTTTTCATTCTCGCCTGGTCCCTGGGACCAAAGGTTCGCAACTACTTGAATTCTTTAACATACTCGGCGTTGTAGTGTCAAGGAAAAAGGAGAGGAACGGCTAGAAACACACCTTGAGGGCCGCCTTCATCGCCTCAACCATTGAGTAGGAGAGCCTCATATCTCGCCAGCCTATTCCAATTTTGGCCTTATCGGCTTCAATGCCGTGATAATCGGAACCCCCCGTGACCAGAAGCCGATGTTTTTCGGCAAGGGATTCATAGAGGGAAATTTGATCCTCAGTATGTTCGGGATAATAGACTTCAATTCCAATCAATCCCAATTCGATCAGTTCATTGAGTAAGGCCTTCAGTTGGATTGCCGATAGAATATGCAAGGTGAAGGGATGTGCCAATACCGGAATTCCCTGTGCTTCCCGTATCAGTCGAATGGCCTCCTTTGGGTCGAAACGAAATTTATCCACATAGGCGGGGGCTCCCTTTCCAAGGTATCGATCAAAGGCCTCTTGTACGGTATTTACATATCCCTTCTGCAGCAACACTTGGGCGAAATGAGGCCTCCCCACCTGCCCTCCGCCAGAGGCGTGCTCGACCTCATCATAGGTAATCTCCACTCCCAATTCCCGGAGCTTCTGCACCATCCGTGGATTTCGTTGGGCCCTCGTCTCCTGAAGCAACGATAACTTCTCATTCAGGATTCTATTTCCTATGTCGACGAAGTACCCTAAAATATGCATGCTTCCTAAATCGAATTGAGCGCTGATTTCAACCCCCGGGATGACCTCAAGGCCCAATTTCTCGCCCTCATCCAGGGCTTCCCCATTCCCGTCAATGGTATCATGATCGGTGACGGCAATGGCTTTCAGCCCCTTTTCCTTCGCATAGTCCACAATCCCCGAAGGGGTGAGCACGCCGTCGGAAGCAGTTGTATGGAGATGGAGGTCAACCCAGTCCATCAACCCTTCTCCAAAATCCGCAAAGCCCTCGATTCGGTTTCCATGCTAACAAAAAGGGTGGACAATCTCCCCTTTTTGTTTTACATAGGGTATAATAAATAATAAATTAAATAATAGGAATGCAATGAACTCCTTACGAGCCCTCGCCGTTTTTTTGTCATTGACCGTACTGCTATGCTGTAAGGGTCCTTCCCCCAAACCCCTTCCTCCGCCCGAGGTACAAGGGGAGGTATCCCCGGAACGAATTAAGCAAATTATAAATGAGCGGGTCAAATCGATCCGGAGCGTTGAAGCCGAATTAACCATCGTATCGAAAAAGGAACCATACGCGGGAAGATACAAGGCACTTCTTTTCTTCAAGAGGCCGAGCAAGTTGAGGCTTAAGATATTCCAGACTTTTGGTCCTACCCTCTCTGACCTTCTCATGAAAGGAACCCTTATCGAAGCGTATATACCGAATAAAAATACGGTTTTCAAGACCGATTTGGGTAAGGATGCGGAAAAGGCAAAACGCGGCCTGACGCCCTTGGATCTCATGAAGGGGATCCTCCAGGTGGGGATCGGAGAATCCGAGGAACTCTCCCTTTCTAAGACCCCCCAGGGTGCTATCGTGCTTAATCACTTTCAGGATGCAAAGTTAGTGAAGAAGACGGAGATCGATGCCCGGTCACTCCTCATCAAGAGGGAGACCCTTCTCGAGGCCGAGGGTCAACCCTACCTTATCACCAGCTACGCCGAATACAAAAATGCCAACGGGAATTGGTGGCCATTCCAAATCGAACTGCACCAACCAGCACAAGGACAGTTTATGTCCTTTGAATTTCAGAGCGTAAGAACAAACGGTCCCATCGAGTCGGATTTCTTTAAGCTAGATGTACCCCCGGACGTTATGACGGTGCATCAGTGATCCAAACGCTCATCCGCCGGAGCTCCCTTGATTTCTTGCTCACCCCGCCGATGAATATCGTCCACAATCCGTTATTGTTTGACCACAATAATAACGTCCTGGGATGTTAAGGAATTCCTCCTTCCACACCATGAGCCGTCTTATCACGAACCGACACTTCCCATAAACCCCTCGTATGAATTTCTCGTCATATGTGACAGCGGATTCAGGTGTTTCCCCATCTATTGTGCGAAATCCCTCACTCCCTCACATTGATACATAAAATCATGGATACCCTCTCCCGCATTAATAAGGCCTGATGCCTCCTCGTTCCACAGAAAGGTATTTCAGGGAGAAACCGACCCATCTGCTCAAGCGGCCTCTATCATACCCGAAGGGGATAAGCAACTCTTCGGCCGCCTTCAAAAGGAACTCCGTATATTTCTCCTCGTCATATCCGTCCTCGGGCCCGATGAGGGGAGCCGCCCTTACCCGATCTTCCTTCACCTTGGATCTCGCATTCCTGATGACATAGGCAACCCTCTCCCCTGGGTGAATCCGAACCCCCACATCCTCCAGTTGCTGGGCTGCCAGGGCGGTGAGGTTGTCCACCTTGTAGTCCCCGAGATTTTGGGAGAGGGTCTTGGAAACCGCCAGCTCCAGAGGCACTACCTCGCCGTTCCTCAATTTCAGCACGAAATCGAGGAGGACCTCGAAGACTTCGGGGATCTTCGACCGATACTCATCCACATCCTTTGCCCCAGATAATATCTCAAGCATGCGAAGCTGGGCCTCCCTAACCATTGTCGGCATATCGCTTCTCCGAAAGGCCAATCCCCTGGCCTTAATCTCCCCATCCTCGAACAGGCCGAAGTATCGATTGGCCACGGGAAGCTCCGGCTTGACCGTGGAGGGCAAAAAGACCATCCATCGATAGATCCCCTCCAGGTTCATGGGAACTCCCGCCTCTCGGGTGATCTCCGCACAGAGGTCCAAGACCTCCCCTTCGGTGAGGCTATCTTTGCTGATCCAAAGGGAATCCGTAATGGCGTGAATGAGTCGGAAACCCCTCTTCTCCCCGATCTCCTTGGCTTGAAGCAGCTTCTCCCTACCGAAGGCGGTCACCGCTTCGTGCGCCTCGATCCGCCCAAAGCGGGCATTACGATACCCCAAGTAGCCAAATGAGGTAACGAGTATCCACTTCAGCGCAATATAACGTCGGCGATAATCCTCACCCTTCCGTCCTCCCACCCCCTTGCTCATCCTCTTCAGCATCAGGCGTCTTTGCAGAATGGGCTTAAGGGTTTTGGGTATCAGCCCCTCCCGCTTCTCGCAGATGTTGTATCCCGCCTCAGGGACCTTGCTATTGGAACAACAGTCACAGAGAACGGTCTCCGGGGAGATGTTATGCACGGCCATAATGGTAGGATACATGGAGGCAAAGTCGATCTCCGCGATGTTCCTATGAATCCCCTGGGGGGGTTGAAAGACCAGCCCCCCTTTATCCGCAACTAAGAGGTCCCATGCCGTTTTGAATTTCTCGGGCTCGCCCTTTCGCCATGGGATGAGAATCCCTTGACCGAAGGCACGATCCAACTGCATCGAGGTGATAATCGTTCCGGGGGAGGTTCTCGCCGCTCGTTGAACGGGGACCTTGGAAAGTCTGGCCAAATCGATGATGCCCTCAAACCCCGATTCCCCGAAGAGAAAGGAATTGGCTCGGTCGATATGCCATCTCCCAAAGAGGGGATAGGCCGGGCTATGGTAGAGGATGCGGCCGTAGGAGAAGTAAGAACGCCCCTTCAGATCGGGAAATCGTTGGACTGTGCCCGGTTCTCGGTCCAGGAGTAAGGGGATCTTTTCCCTCCGGCTCATCCTAACCGAAGAGGGAACGATGTGGGAATCCCCGTGCTCGGTGAGGATTACATCCGGGTCAAACCGCTCCAAGAGGGCGTTGATCTGGAGCGGCACATCGGATGGCAATTGGGGATCGATCTCCAATCGGTACCCCTCGCATTCCACCACGAGGGTATTTCCCCGTCCAAAGGGGAGCAGGGGGTTTCCCTCTATGTGGATCTCCATAGTCCGAAGGGGAGGGAGGGTGTACTCGATCTCCCACGGGGAACAGCGGGGTTCAATCCCCAGAACCCGGCCATTTTCATGTTCCACCCAACAGCGCCCCGTGGGAAAGAGGCCTCTTTCATAGAGGTAAGATTGGGCCAAGGGGATGTCGCAGTTATAGAAGGTAATCCGATCCTCGAAACCCGCCAGGAGCCTGAAAAGTCCGGGCAAATGGCCGTAATTCCCCATCTCCAGGCCCAGCACGTTCATCTCCTGCCCGCTCCAGAAGTCCCGCTTCCGGACCCACCCGAATCCGAGAAGGAGCCGCCTCTTCTTCAGGAACCCCAAAAGTTTCTCCAGGTCTCCTCCTCGGCCTCGGGCGTAGATGTGATGTCGATAGGGGTCTTCTAACCGGAGCATACCGCCGTCATCACCATAGATCCACAGGACCATGGTCGACTGCCACGGATAGACATCGAAGAACCAACCCTCGGTTTCCATTCTCCCCCCATGGAGCCTGATCCCCGCCTCCCGATTACGGTTTGTAACCTTATGAGATCTCTGCAAAAGTCCCTCTTCACCGCTCGAAGATTGGTGCTGCGGTCGGGGGGTGCTGCAGTTAATAATATCACCTCCCCATCTGCTT